>CAIXZV010000186.1 GCA_903924005.1 uncultured Chloroflexota bacterium
CGCCGACGCCGACGCCTACACCCACGCTCCCGCCAGTCCCGACCCCCTCGCCCACGGCGTGAACCCGGGGCTACTCCTCCGCGGGCTGGCAATCGGGTTCGCCGTCGCTTCGGCCCTTGGGCCGGTTGGCCTCCTGGTCATCCGGCGCACGATTGATCGCGGGTTCAGGCAAGGTCTTGTCTCCGGTCTTGGCGTCGCGTCTGCTGACGCGGTCTACGGGGCAATCGCCGCGTTCGGCATCACCGCGGTCACCGAGGTGCTTGTGGGCATCGAGCGGCCGCTCGCGATCATTGGCGGCATCGTCTTGGTGCTGCTCGCCTTGCGCGGTGTACGCGGCATCCTCGCCGGCGAGGATGCGGTAGCGCGGGCGGACCGTCCCACGTCGGCCGGCCGGCTCGATACCCTTGGCGGCGCGTGGGGTTCGATGGTTGGGCTGACCCTGACAAACCCAGCCACCATCCTTGCGTTTACCGCGCTCTTCGCGAGCATCGGCGCAGGAACTGGCGGACCCGCCGGCGCTGTCACGGTCACCGCGGGCGTGTTTGCGGGGTCCGCTGCTTGGTGGGCAATCCTGACGTGTGCCGTCGCTGGGCTGCGCGCCCGTCTCACCCCGCGCGTTGTCCGCGGTCTCAACGTCCTGTCGGCAGTCGTCATTGCCGGGTTCGGGTTCGCCGCAATCGCGGTTGGCCTTGTTGCCGCCAATGCTTAGGTAGCGTCCAAGTTGAAGACGTCCAGCATCATGCCCCCGGAAGCCGTCGTCTTCGACTGGGATGGGACCATCGTGGACACGTTGGGCATGATCTATCGGGCCAACGTCGTGGTCCTTGGCCGTCATGGGATTGAGTTGTCTCGCGAGTGGTTCCGAGAGCGGTATACCCCGGACTGGCGCAAGGCCTATGCGGACCTTGGTGTGCCCGAGGAGCTCTGGGAGGAGACGGCCCAGCACTGGTCAGCCGAGATGGGCCGCATGCGGCCGCGGGCGCTGCCGTGGGCGCGCGGCGGGCTGCGGCGCCTGCAGCGGCACGGGATCCGCTTGGGGCTGGTCACCGCGTCAACCCGCGCCGTGGTTGAGCCCAATCTGGCACGCCTCAACTTGACCGGTGTCTTTGAGACCGCGTGGTATGCCGATGATGTCGAGCACGGCAAACCTCACCCTGAGGGGCTGCTGCGCGCGCTTGCTGTGTTGGGCGTCGCCCCGTCGCGGACGGTGTATGTCGGCGACACGGTCACAGACCTTGAGATGGCCCAGTCCGCCGGGGCCGCGTTTGCCGCTGTCGGGGCGACCACCTCGGACGCGGTGTTCATGAAAGCAGGCGCGCACCACGTATGGCCCGGGGTTGGGGCGTGGGTTGATGACCTGTTGGCGGATATCGCGCCGTCCAGCGGAGTTTCGCTGGCGAGATAGCAGCGGGGATGCGGGGATCCTCGCGCCGCCTGGCTGCAGACTAGTTGTCTGTTCGAGCACCGCGCGACGCGTTGCCTTCGAGCAGCGCCGCAACAGCCGGCAGGACCGTCTCGCGGGTATACGGCTTGGGCAGGAAACCGTCCCACTCGCGGCCGATCCCGCGGCGCAGGGCGTCCTCGTCCGAGTAGCCCGACGTGCACAGGACGCGGATTTCGGGGCGCGTTGCCCGGAGCGTCGCCGCCAGCTCGGCTCCGCCCATGCCGGGCATCACAAGGTCCGTGAAGAGCACGTCGATACGGCCCGGGTGGCGACTGGCCACCGCAACGGCGCCGGGTCCGTCTGGCGCTGACAGGACCTCATAGCCGCCGGTGGTCAGGATGCGCTCGGCGATGGCCCGCAGCACGCCGACGTCTTCGGCGATCAGGATTGTGCCGCTGCCGCGTCGCGGGGTCTCCTCGCGAACCGGTGTCGGTCGGGTGGCCGTCGTGGCGCTGGACATGGCCGGGAACGAGAGACGGAAGGTTGTCCCGAGTGACGGGTCCGACACCACGTCGATGCGGCCGCCCGACTGCTCCACAAATCCGTGGACCATCGTCAGGCCCAGACCCGCACCCTCACCCTCTGGTCGGGCGGTGAAGAAGGGTTCGAATAGCCGATCGGCCACGTCCTGCGGCATACCGGTTCCGGTGTCAGAGATGCGCAGTTCAACGGAACCTGTGCCCGAGGGCGCCGGACGGTGAGCGGCGGCTAGCGTGATGGTGCCTCCGGCCGTCATGGTCTCTCGCGCGTTGACGGCCAGGTTGATGACTGCCCGCTCGAGCATCCCCGGATCAACGTGGATGCGGGGGAGGCCGGCGCCTTGCTCAACCACGATGGCCACGTCATGGCCGACGAGCGGGCGCAGGACCCACTCCGCGTTCTCCAGAAACTCGCGCAGATCCACCACGCGCGGCCGCAGGACGGACCGTCGCCCCACCGCGAGCAACTGGCGGGTGAGCGCCTGTGCTCCGATGGCGGCGCGCTGGATCTCCTCGAGGTCGGCTCGAGCCGGGTTCTCCGCGGGCACCGTCTCGAACGCGAATTCAACGTGGGCGAGAACAGATGTGAGCAGGTTGTTGAAGTCATGCGCGACGCCGCCCGCAAGTTGGCCAATCGCCTCCATCCGGGCGGACTGGGCCAACCGTGACTGCAGCTCTCGCTCCGGCCTGATGTCGCGCACCAGGATGAGCTGCCCCGTGGGTTCGCCGTCCCCGCCGCGCAGCAGCGTGATCCGCACGGCTGTGGGGATCTCTGTGCTGTCGGCGGTCCGAACAGCCATCTCGCCCACCCACCGGCCGGACTCCAGAAGGACGCCCCGTAGGTCATCAAGGCGCATGCCCTTCTGCATTCGAGCGAGATAGTCCGCAGCCTCACTGCCGATGACGTCAACTGGGTTGCGACCGAGGAGTTGCGCAAACGCTCTGTTGGCATAGGTAATCCGGCCGCGCATGTTGGCTAGCACCATCGCGTCGCCAGCCTCGTTCACCGCTTGGACAAGCCGCCGGTGGTCGTCCTCAAGCATGCGCCGAGCGGTGATGTCACGAATGACGGCGCGGACGGTCCCGTCCGCAGAGCCGGACTGGCTCACCTCGATCCAGGCCGTCGCGTCCCCGCGAGCAATGCGGTACTCGGTCAGCAGCGACGCCCCATTGGCGACGGCCTCAAGATCGGCTGTCACGAGCTCCCGCTGCGTGACCACTACCACGTCAATCAGGGATGCTGCGTCAAGGTGCTCCGGGTCGATGCCCAAGATCTCGCACGCGGCCGGGTTGGCGTACTCGAAGCTCCCCACGGCGTCCAGGACAACAATCCCGTCCCGGGCCTGGGTCAGGACCTCCGCGAGGCGCGCCTCGCTTGCCTCTGCCAACTCCTTCGAGTCGCGGAGCTCTGTCACATCCGTTGCAGACACCAGTATCCGGATCACATGGCCTGCGGCGTCCACCTCCAGCGGCATTGAGGTGGACGAGACCCACACCGTCCGTCGGCCCGGCCGCGCGATCCCAAAGACCGTTGGTCCAGCGGCTTGGCCGGTCTGGCGGACAACGTCGGTGGCCAGCACCGGCGGCATCAGGGGCGCACTGTCCTCGGCAACGAGGTACTGGGCCAACACGTGGATGTCGATGCCGATGATGTCAATGCCCGCGCGCGCAAACAAGCCGATAGCGACGGGGTTGGCGGTCTCGATCCGATCGTCTGGCCCGATGACGACGACGCCTTCGGTGAGCGCCTCAAACAGGCGCCGATAGCGGTCGTCATCGACCTGTCCGGATTCGAGTCCGTCAGGCTGCTGTGCAGGTCGGGGCATCGTGCTTCCCGCTGGCCGCGTTACCCGCGCGGCTCTTGGTGCAGTGTACGACCGCTGGCGCGGCGCCTCATGGGCGCGGCGTAGTTGTGTGGTGGAGATGGGGGAGAGTTGAACTCCCCGTCCAGAACCCTTCGCGTGAATCCACTACGAGCGTGTCCGGTGGTTTTCGTCAACCGGCGAACGCCCATCGGCAGGCTTCCGTCCGGTCCATTCGCGTGTCCCTAAATTGGGCTTGGCTCCCGGCTACGTGACCTCACCGGGGTTGCACCTCCGCTAAATGACACTTCCACGGCCCGCAGAGGGTGAGGCCGCTTCCATGCTCACCTTACGGCCTAGGCCGCGAGGGCGAGAGCAGGCTGCTTGTTGGCAGTTACTTCTTTTGCCGCCGGTTTAACGAGGCCTGACGGCACCTCGGCTCGCGTCTTCAAACAACTAAGCCCTGTCGAGACCACGCATCCCCACAGGCCGAACCCATGTTCGGGGTCGGTATGCTACACCCCTCGGCGACCCCCGGCCAGCGACAGACGGCCTCCGCTTGTCTGGCGGGGTTGAGCGCTGCAGACACGCCGCACCTGAATCACGATGGGGCCGCTACGATCCGCGGATGCACCTGATCCCCTGGGAAGAAGAACGCATCCAGTTGTTTGGCGCCGCAGAGCTTGCGCGGCGACACCGTGCGGCCGGTCTCCGGCTGAACCACCCCGAGGCCGTGGCGCTCATCTGCGACGCGATGCTGGAGGCGGCCCGCGCCGGTTCAACGTACGAGGAAGCCGAAGCCGCCGGGCTTGCCGCAGTTGATCCCGACGAGGTGATCCCCGGCGTCCGCGAGCTGCTCACGGAGGTGCGCCTCGAGGTCCTTGTGGGAGATGGCTCGCGGCTGATCGTGCTGCTGGACCCGCTTGGCCGCGGCGAGCTGCCCGACAGGTTTGGCCCCGGCGCCCTGGTGCTGGGCGATCTGGAGGACCGCGAGGTCAACGCTGGCCGCGAGGCCATCAACCTGGTGGTCACGTCCGGTTCGCGTCGGCAGATCCGCATCTCCTCGCACTACCCGTTCCATCGCGTGAACCAGCGCCTGGAGTTTGACCGGGCGGCGGCCGATGGGTTCCGGCTGGACATCCCGGCGGGCGCGTACACCGGCTGGGAGCCCGGCGAGACCAAGTCGGTTCGGCTGGTCCGCGTGGCTGGCACCACTGGCGCTGCCGGAAGGGCTGCCCGATGACCCGCCTGTCCGCGCAGGAGTACCGCGAGCGCTACGGCGCCACCACCGGTGACCGCATCCGGCTTGGCGACACGGACCTCTGGGTTCGCGTTGGGGAGGATCGCACGGCGCCCGGCGATGAGCCCATCTGGGGCTACGCCAAGAACCTGCGGATGCGCATGACGCAGGACGACACCGCCACCGGCCCGTCAGAACTGGATGTGTTGATCGCCGGCGTCATCGTCATCGACCCTGTCCTGGGCGTCATCAAGGCCGACATCGGCATCAAGGACGGCCGCATCGCCGGCATCGGCCGCGCCGGTTCGCCGCTGATCAGCGACGGCATCGATCTGGTTGTGGGTCCCCACACCAAGCCGTACATGGGCTACGGGCTGATTGCCACGCCGGGCGCCATCGACAGCCACGTCCACACCATCACGCCCGAGATCCTCGCGCCGGCCCTTGCGGGCGGTGTCACCACGATCATCACGGCAGGCTTTGAGGAGCCGCCGTTCGCCATGGAGCGTGTGCTCGCGGGTGTCGAGGACTGGCCGCTCAACATCGGTCTCCAGGCGGGCGCCCGTGCGCTGGACGAGCAGCATATGGACGCGCTGCTGGCTGCGGGCGCCGTGGGCTTCAAGATCCACGAGGACAACGGCGCCTATCCGGATCTGATTGACCACGTGCTCCGGTATGCCGATGCGCACGAGTGCTCCGTCAGCCTGCACACGGACGGGCTGCACGAGAGCGCCGAACTTGAGGACACCGTGGCGGCGATTGGCGGGCGCACGGTCCACGCGTACCACGTGGAGGGTGTCGGCGGCGGGCATGTGCCGGACCTGCTGGGTCTGGTGCGCGAGCCGTCCATCCTGTGCTCGTCCACCACGCCAACACTGCCGTTTGGCGTCTCCACCGCGGTGGAGCACGTGCCGATGATCATGCTCAACCACGGGCTCTCCTACGCAGTGCCAGACGATGTCGCCCTGGTGCGCGAGCGGGTGATCCCTGTGCGGATGGCAGCCGAGGGGCCGCTCCACGAGCTTGGCGCCATCGGGATTATCAACTCGGACTCGCAGGGGATGGGCCGCATCGGCGAGACCACGCGGCGGGCGATGCAGCTCGCCCATGTGATGAAGCACTGGCGGCGGTCTGAGGCGTCTGAGGGGATCCCGGGTCTGCCGGACGATGAAGGCTTGGCCGACCCTGACGACCGGGACGACACCTCCCGCGTGCTGCGCTATCTGGCGAAGGTGACGATTGAGCCTGCGATCACGCACGGCATCTCGGACCACGTCGGCTCGCTGCAGGTGGGTCGCATGGCGGACATCGTGCTGTGGAAGCCCGGGTTCTTTGGGGTGAAGCCCGAGTGGACCTTCAAGGGCGGCTTCCCCGCCTGGGGCTCGTTTGGCGAGGGCAACGCGTCGCTTGAGCGCTCCGAGCCAACGCGTTACCGCGCGGACTGGGGCGGCCGACCGCAGGCAGCGCCGAAGGGCTCCGTGATCTTCGTGACGGGCGTGGCGGATCGGCCGTCGTTGGCCCGGCGGCTGGGCACGCGTCGTGCGCTGGTGCCGGTGCGCGGGCTGCGCGGCATCACGCGCTCCGCGTTTGTGCGCAACCAGGCCACCGCACCCGTGGAGATCGACGTGCGGACCGGCGCCGTGGCGCTGGGCGGGAGACCGCTGGCCGTGGCGCCGGTGTCAGAAGTTCCGCTGAGCAGGCGCTACCTGCTCCGATAGCCAACTGTCGGGGTGCGAGATGAACTTCGGTTCGAAGCTTCCGCCGGACCTGAACCCGATTGCGTCGGAGGACTTCCGACGCGCGCGCAAGGGCGACTACGACCGCAAGCTGCGCAAGCGGGAGCTGGAGCGGATGGCCGATGGCGGAGCCCGGAAGCGTTCCGCTGGTGTCCCTAACGCTCTGGCGTGGGGGATTGGCTCAGCCGTTGCGGGGTTCTTGGGCGTCGCCATTGGGGACGTGCTGGCGCTGGGCGCCCCGGTCATGCTCGCGAGCGTGCTCGGGGCCGGCGTTCTTGTTGGCACAGTGCATGGCGCTCGCGCTCGCGGCCTTGGGTTCTGGCCACCGGTGGGGCTGGCCATCGGCGTTGCCAGCGTTGGGCCTGTCTACCTGCTGATCGGTCGGGTCGCGTTTCTCGGTGATGCGTGGTTCGTCAGCGTAGGGTTGCTCGCTGTGGTCGCCCTGATCGGCTACGGACTGGGGCGCTGGCGGACTCGAACGCGCGCCTGAGAGCCGCC
>CAIXZV010000187.1 GCA_903924005.1 uncultured Chloroflexota bacterium
CTTGAGCCGCCGCCGCCGCCCGACGACGACCCGCCGCCCCAATGGCCAAAGCCCCAGGAGCCGCCGCTCCCGCCGCCACCCGCCGAGTCTGCGATGAGCCGCGGGATCCGGAACGGGAAGGTCACCACACGGAAGAACCCGTCGGCCACCAGCACCACTGCGCCCACGCCGATGGCGACGATGAGGCTATAGCGGCTGTCGAAGTTGCGGATGTGCGCCATCTCATGGGCAACGACGCCCTGGAGCTCCTCGCGGGTCATGACGTCAAGCAGCCCGCGCGTCACCACCAGCACCGCGTGCTCCGGATCACGCCCGGCGGCAAACGCGTTGGGGGCGCTCTCCTCCACCACGTAGAGCCCGGGCGCCGAGATTCCGGCCGCAAGCGCCAGTTCAGCCACGACATCGCGCAGCGGTCCGGCGTCGTCCGCCGCCAGTGGACGGGCAGACGAGATGCGCAGCAGCGCCCGCTCGCCGCGCGTGTACGCCAGCCAGGCCGATGCCGCGCCAATCGCCACGGCCCCGCCGGCAAACCCCAGCCCCACCGACGTGCGCAACGAGACCACCGCGGCAATCACGTACGCGGTGAGCGCCAGCAGGACCACGATGGCAGCCGACAGCAGCAGCGAGTCCCGTCGGTTGACGGCGGCCTGGCTATAGAACGTGTCGCCAGCCGGCGCGATGCGGTGCAGCACCAGCGGCGTCGCCACCAGCAGGATCAGCGCCACGAGCAGCACCACCGCCGGCTCCCACGGCGTGATCCCCAGCGGCCCCGGCTTGAACGTAAACGGCAGGACGCCGTACTCGCCCACGTAGTACACGACCAGCGCCGTGATCAGCGGCACCAGCACAAGCACTGCCACAAACGCCAGACCGATGCGGCCGTAATCAGCGTCGGCGATGCCAGACGCGATCTGCGACCGATCGGCCCGCTTGCTCATGCCCCGAAGATCCTCGAGAGCAGGTACGGCGCCGTGGTCTCCAGTTGGTCGTACCGGCAGTCGCGCGGCGTGCGGTCCGGCCGCCAGCGGCGGAACGTTGAGGCGTGGCGGAAGCGGTCGCCCTGCATGTGGTCGTATGCCACTTCAACCACGCGCGTGGGGCGCAGCGGCTCCCACGAGAGGTCCTTGCCGCGGTTCCAGCGTGAACCCGCGCCAGGCAGCCGCTGACCGGAGCCATCGGTGCCAAAGGACGCCCACTCCGCCCATTCACGCCACGGGTGGTTGTCCATGGCGCCTTCGCGCAGCGGCGCCAGTTCTGCCAAGAGCGACTCGCGTCGCTCCCACGTAAAGGACGCCGTGATCCCCACGTGGTGGAGCTTGCCTTCGGCATCGAAGAGCCCCAGCAGCAGCGAGCCGATGTGGGTGCCCAGGCCGTTCTTGTGCCAGCGGAACCCGGCCACCACGCAGTCGGCCGTGCGCTCGTGCTTGATCTTGGTCATCGCGCGCTTGCCCGGCTGGTATGTCCCGTCCAGCCGCTTAGCCACAACGCCGTCTAGCCCGGCGCCCTCAAACCGGTCAAACCAGTCGGCGGCCACCGCCCGGTCAAGCGTGGCGGGCGTGATGTAGACAGGCGGGGCGGCCTCGCCCAGCGCAGCCTCGAGACGCCGACGCCGCTCTGACTGCGGCTGCTCCCGCAGGTCCTCCTCGCCCAGCGCCAGCAGGTCCCACGCCACAAACGACGCAGGCGACTCCGCCGCCAGCATGCGCACACGTGACTCCGCGGGGTGGATGCGCAGCAGGAGCGCGTCAAAGTCCAGCGCCCCTCCCTTCGCAATCACAATCTCGCCGTCCAGCACACAGCGCTCCGGCAGTTGGGTGCGAAACGGCAAGGCCAGCTCCGGGAAGTACCGGTCAAGCGGCTTCAGGTCGCGCGACTGGATGTACACCTCGTCGCCGTCCTTGAAGACCATTGCGCGGAAGCCGTCCCACTTCGGCTCAAACAGCCAGCCGTCGCCAGGCGGCAAACCGGAGGATGGTTTGGCGAGCATCGGCTCGATGGGGTGGCTGAAGGGAAGCGCCATGCCCGCACGATACCGCGCGATGCAAGATGCTCAGGGTTGGGCGGCCTGCGTCAGCGGCTGGCCTCCCAGCGGGACAGCACCTCACGCATCCGCTCGCGCGCAAGGTTCCAAGACGGCCACCCCGTGCCCTGCATCTCGCCCTTGAGGCTCCAGGCCCGATCGTCAAGCAGGGTCTCCACGGCCGCTCGGTCGCTGGCGTTGAGCAACGGCAGGGCCGCAATCGCCACGGGCACCGCCTCGTCGCCCAGCATCCCCAGATAGCCAAGGTCCAGACCCGTGTTGCCGTCGGTGGGAACCAGCGCAGGGTTGGCGGCGCGGTCAAGGTTCTGCTGCGCCACAAAGGACTCCGGACCCACCGCGTTCATGCCCGCCAGCGCCACCAACGCCAGCACGGTCAGTGCGTGAAGGGTCCACTGCGTCCTATTGCGGATCAGCAGCACCACCGTGGCCACCACAGCTGCCGCCAGCCAGCCGATGGAGACCAGCACCACGAACCGAAGCTCCGTCCAGCCGTAGGCGTCCTGATAGAGCCGCAGACGGGCCAGCGCCGAGGCGAGGATCACCAGCGTGAGCGCCAGCATCGCCATCGAGGCGCCAAGCTGCGCCCGTGACCGCTGGCCCACCAGTCGATCCAGACCCACCGCGATCGAGCCGGCGAGCGCTGCCGCGGCCACCAACTCGAAGAACCCGCGGCGGGCGTAGTCCGAGTAGGTGAAGCCGGACGCCGCGAGCGTGTCGCGGCCGCCAAACAGGTACGCCACCTGCAGTGCGACAAAGGCGACAAACAGCATGTCGAGGACCACCAGAACGGTGGTGGCCTCCACTGAGCCCAGCAACGGCTGCCGCACGGCAACGGCGACGCTGGCGGGGACGCCAGCCGGCCCCCACGACACGGCCTCCGCAGGCGCAACCGTCCCCGTAAACGAGGGCAGCGCGGCCGCACCAAGCGCCAGCAACCCGGCAACACCCCAGGCCACCACAGCCGTCACGACCCCCTGTGCGGTCAGCACCTCGAGGTTGAGGTTGAGATGCCAGTCCAGGAGTGACGCCGCAAGCCGGCCAAACACGGCGTCGGCCGCCGAGAACAGCGCCGTGAACAGCAGCACCAGCGGCACGGCGATGATCAGCCCGCGGAGCACGGGCTTGGCGCGGGCCGGGATCGAAGGAAGCCTGCGGCGAGCGGCCTCGCCAGATGCGCCCTCAGCGGCCGGATCGGACGGCGCCCGGCGCACGGCCGCTGCAAGCACCACGGCCACCCCGGCGATCGCCGCGAACATCGAGCCAATTGCCCAGGCCATCACCATGCCAACGGCACCACGGGTCACGCGCGCACCACCCAGCGTGGCGATTGCCGCGGTAATCAGCGTGGCCGACACCAGGAGATCCAGCATCACGAGCCACGGGTCCGTCCGCAGTGCCGTCATCGCTGCAAAGCCAATCGCTGCCGGCGCCATCCACGCGTCCGCGGGGTCCACCCGCCGCAGCCCGGCCGCACCCGCCGCCGCCACGGCCGCAGCCGCCAGCGCCACCACAAGCAGGGGCATGTTCACGCCCATCGCATTGCCCGGCAGCGTGATTGCCGCGAGCGCCCCGACCACAATTGAGAGGGCGAGGATGCGGATGGCGTCGTGTCGAGTCATGTAAGTCTCCGTACGGTGGCGGCGTGGCAGCATCGCGATGGACGTCTCGCCGACACGACCTGTGACCCTTCCCTGGCGGTGGCGAAACCCGTACGGTTGCCACAGCGTCCCGATACCGCCGCCAACAAGCGGCAAGCGCGCACGAACCGCGTGCCACCGGAGGTGACGCCATGTTGAGCCTCAGATCGCGAGGCCCATTGCTCCCGATCCTTGCCGCCTTGGCCATGGCCATGGTGGTTGCCGCCTGCGCGAGCAGCGCGTCGGCGCCATACGACAAGGGCGGACTCCCGATCGCTGGCCCAACCGCAGCGCCTGCGCCCGGCAACGGCAGCGAACCGGGCGCTTCCACGAGCCCAACGGGTGAGACCCTCCACGTCGTCTACACGGGCTCGCTCCAGCTTGTCGTCGCCGACCTGCCCGCGGCCCTCACCACCGCCCACGACAAGATCGGCGCTGCGGGCGGCTACATCGGCGCCTCGCAGGAGTCCAACGACGGCAGCAGCCCTGTTGCCCAGATCACGTACCGCGTCCCGTCTGACCACTGGGACGGGGCCATCACAGACCTCCGCGGTCTGGCCACCAAGGTGGTTGGCCAGCAGACACAGGCAGTTGAAGTGGGCGGCCAACTGGTTGATCTTGAGGCGCGGATCCGCAACCTGCGGGCAAGCGAGACGGCGCTCCTGGACATCGCCGCAAAGAGCGGGAAGGTCAGCGACCTGCTGGAGGTCCAGGCGCAGCTCACCGAGGTCCGCGGCCAGATTGAGGTGCTGGACGCAGAGCGCGCTCGGCTTGCGGACCAGGTCAGCTACGGGACCCTCGTCGTAACGTTTGGGCTGGAGACCGTGGCCGTCCAGGAGACCGCGAAGGCGTGGGACCCGGCCAAGGACGTCGATGCCGCCACCGCCACGCTGATCCAGATTGGCCAGGGGCTGGTGCGGTTCGCCATCTGGTTTGCCATCGTGCTGCTGCCGCTGCTGCTGGTGCTGGCTGTCGCCGTGTTCCTGGCGCGCAAGGCCGGGCGCCGCTGGCTGCCGAAGCGGGAGTTGGCTGCGCCGGCCAAGCCCATTGAGGGCTGGACCGACCAGCGCTGAGACCCCGGGCAGCGGCCCGGCTATCCGCAGATCGAACCCCCAAACCGCTCGCTTCGGGGGTTCGGCTTGTTGAGCGGGCGTGACCCGAACGTCGCTACGCGGCGTCGTACGGCACGTAGCTTGGGCGCCACATCGCGGCGGCAACGGCCGGCGGGATCGCCTCGGGCGCAAACCGCCGACCCACGCCAAGTTGGCCCAGATGGGCCACCACGGCAATCGCGATCTCGCGCGCAACCACGCGCAGGTCGCTGATGGGCGGGAACAACTGCCCGTCCGCGAGGGTCTCGGCGGGAGCCAGTTCTGCGAGGCGCCGCGCCGCCACCAAGAACGCCGTCTCGGGCAGCGTCCGCGCTTCGGACACGATGGCGCCCAGACCCATGCCCGGGAAGACGTAGGCGTTGTTCGCTTGCGGCACACGCCGGAGATGACCGTTCACCTCGACGGGTGGGAACGGGCTGCCCGTGGCCACGATCGCGCGGCCATCCGTCCAGACCATGACGTCTGCAGGCTTGGCTTCTGTGTTTGCCGTGGGGTTGGAGAGCGGCAGGATGATTGGCCGGTCTGCGGATGCCGCCATCGTGCGCACCGCGTCTTCGCTGAACATGCCGCCGTGCGCCGTCGTGCCCAGCAGGATGTTTGGCTTGAAGGCCGCGATCACCTCAACCAGGTCGTGCGGACCGTTTGGGTCCATGCCCAGCGCGGCCACCACGTCGGGCGGGAGCGCACATTCGGTCTTGTCGTCTTCAAGGCCAGGCCGACCCTGCACCAGGAGCCCGTGTGAGTCCAGCACGGCCATGGAGTTGCGCGCCTGCTCAGGCGTCATGCCGTCTTCGATCATCGCCAGACGCAGCAGTCGTGCGATCCCGGTCCCCGCCGCACCCGCCCCTGCCAGGACCACACGCGCATCGCCAAGCGTGCGACCCGTGGAGCGCAGCGCCGAGAGGATCACGGCCACCGAGATGGCCGCCGTGCCCTGGATGTCGTCGTTGAACGAGCAGATCCAGTTGCGGTAGCGCTCAAGGAGCCGGATGGCGTTGTGCTGCTTGAAGTCCTCCCACTGGAGGACGGCCCGCGGGTGCACTTCGCGGACGCCGGCGACAAAGGCTTCGACAACCTCGTCATACGCGGCACCCCGCAACCGCGGACGGCGCCAGCCCACGTAGAGCGGATCAGCGAGAAGCTCCGCGCGGTCTGTGCCCACGTCCAGCGACACGGGCAGCGTGTTGGCCGGGTGGACGCCTGCGGCTGCGGAGTAGATCGCCAGCTTCCCAACCGGAATCCCCATCCCGCCCGCGCCCTGATCGCCCAGACCGAGGATCCGCTCGTTGTCCGTGACCACAATCAGGCGGATCTCGTCACGCGCTGCATTGCGCAGGATCTCGGGGACGCGGTCCACGTCGTCTGGCGTGATCCAGACGCCACGCGGGCGTCGATAGTGGTGGCTGAACTCCTGGCACGCCCGGCCCACCGTAGGCGTGTAGACGATTGGCAGAAGCTCTTCCAGATGCTCAAGGAGCACGCGGTGGAACAGCGTCTCGTTGCGGTCCTGCAGCGCGGCAAGCCCGATGTACCGCTCCAGGTCGTCGCCCTTGCGCCGGACGTGCTCCAGCTCAAGGCTGACCTGTGTCTCGATATCCACGACACGCGGCGGTAGCAGCCCGCGCAGACCAAGGGCGTCACGCTCCGCATCGCTGAATGCCGCGTCCTTGTTCAGCATGCGATCCGTCAGGAGCGCCATCCCGCGCAGTGCGACGGGCGCAGGCCCGATGCTGGTGCTGGTGCTGGTGCTGC
>CAIXZV010000188.1 GCA_903924005.1 uncultured Chloroflexota bacterium
ACGTACGGCACCGAGAGCGCCGTGTGCGCAATCACCATGCCCGCCAGGGTTCCGGTGAGCTTGAAGCGCACAAAGAACGAGAACATCCCGATGCCGATCACGATCACCGGGATCACGAGGGGCGACAGGATCAGCGCGTTGGCGATTGTCTTGCCGGGGAACCGGCCGCGGGCGATGCCCAGGGCAGCCATGGTGCCCAGCACCGAGGCAACCACCGCAGTGCAGACGGCGGTCTCAAAGCTGTTCACAAAGCCCGACGTCCACGCCGGGTCCGCAAACATCTTTCCGTACCACTGCAGCGAGAAGCCGGAAGGCGGGAACTCCAGGATCTGGCCGGCCGTGAACCCCATCGGGACGATGACGAGACTTGGCCCCACAAGGAACACGATGACGAAGGCGCCAAACACCACGAGCAGGACGCGGTTCCAGCGGCGGAAGCTGTCAGTCACTCCACGGCCCTAGCTTTCGCCCAGCGCGCCGTACACGTCGCGCAGCTTCACAAACCTTGACGCGACAGCCAGCACGACAAACGTCAGGACCATCAGGATGACGGCCATAGCGCTTGCAAGGCCCCAGTTCACCCGGACCTGCACTTGGTCTGCGATAAACCGGCTGATCATGGTCTCGCGGGCGCTACCCAGGATCGTCGGGGTGATGTAGAACCCCAGCGCCAGGACAAACACCAGCAGGCAACCGGCGGTGACACCGGGGAAGCTCAGCGGGACGAACACGCGCCGGAAGGCGGCAAAGGGACCTGCGCCCAGATTGGCGGCTGCCCGCGTCAGCTCGGGATCGATGCGCTGCATGACCGAGTAGAGCGGCAGCACCATGAACGGCAGCAGGATCTGGCTCATGCCCAAGATGACCGCGAAGGTGTTCCGGATGAGCGGCAGAGGCTCCGTGATCACTTTGAGGTTGAGCAGGAGCGTGTTGATGATGCCGGTGTCGCGCAGGATCACTTCCCAGGCGAACGTCCGCACCAGCAGGCTGGACCAGAACGGCACCAGCACGAAGACCAGCATGATCCCGGCCACGCGCTGGGGGACGATGGCCATCAGGTACGCGTACGGGTAGCCCACGGCCAGACACGCCACCGTGCAGATGACGGCGATGTAGAACGTGTTGCCCAGCACCCGCATGTCCGCCTCGTTCGTGAAGAACGTGACGTAGTTGCCCAAACCCACATCGACAGGGTCCGTGACACTCCTGACGATGATCAGGAACATCGGCACCAAGAAGGCAAGCGTCAAGAGCACCAGCAGGGGCACCGCAAGCGAGCCCCAGCCGGAGATGAGCGGGCCGCGCTTGGCGCGACCCGCTCCCTCCTTGACCGCAGCAGGTGCGGACATGTCTGTCGTCCGACGTATCGGGTCAGATCTGTCCGGTTACTTGGTCTTCCACGCGTTGTACAGCTCGTCGAGCTGCGAGGCGTTGGTGACCAGGTATTGGTCGTTCACGGTGACGGTTGTGTCGTTGATGTTCGACACCGCGAGATCCGGCTTGTTGGTCGGGTCCACTGCCGCGAACTTGTTGGGAGGGCCGTAGGTGATGTACTTGGAGACGGCGCCGTTGTTGTTGGCGCAGGACATCCAGCCGAGCATCTGCATGGCGGCCGCCTTGTTGGGCGTGCCCTTCGGGACAACCCAGTAGTCCGCAACCATGAGCTGCTGGTTCCACTGGATCTCAACGGGCTTGCTGTCAACATGCTTGGCGGACCAGGCGCGGCCGTTCCACATCATCGACATGGTGACTTCGCCTGCGCCGATCTGCTCCTGGCTCTTGGCGCCCGATGACCACCAGACGATGGAGTCCTTGATGGTGTCGAGCTTCTTGAGCGCGCGCGGGACGTCGAGCGGGTAGAGGTCCTTGGGGGCCACGCCGTCGGCGAGGAGCGCAATCTCAAGCACGCCACCGGTGCTGTAGTCGTACAGGCCGCGCTTGCCCGGGAACTTGGTGGTGTCGAAGAAGTCCGCCCAGCTCTGCGGCACGGCGCCGGCGAACTTGTCGGAACGGTAGGCCATCACGATGCCGTAGGTGATCGCGGCGACACGGTAGGTCGCGGCAAACCCGGGCAGGATCTGGTCCTTCGGGACGAGGCTGTAGTCAATTGGCTCAAGCAGGTTTGCGTTTGCGTCAAGACCGAAGTCGTTGCCGACGTCCACAAGGTCCCACGAGACCTGGCCCGACTCAACCTGGCTCTTGATGGTTGCGTTGGCCGAGTCCTGGCTCTGGGTGATCGTGATGCCGGTGGCAGCCGCATACGGCTGGAACCAGGCCTTGTCCTGGGCTGCCTGGTAGGCACCGCCGTACGAGACGACGGTCAGGCTCTGGCCGGCAGCGCTGGGCGGCTTGGTGCAGAACGCCGCGTCCGTGTAGGCGGCGCTGGGGGCGGCGGTTGCCGCATCGGTGGGGGCGGCCGTCACGGCCGCGGTGGGGGCTGCCGTTGGGGCAGCCGTGGGGGCCGGGGTCGCGCTGCTCCCGCAGGCGCCGGAGATCGCGCTGACCACAAAGAGGGCCGCGATCGACCGGGAACGAATCTGCATGTGCTGTCTCCTCCTCCATCCATGTCGAAGTCGAACATGGCACCAGCGATCCTTCCCAAGGACCGATGGTGCGCGGATCATAGCGATCCCGGAGGCTCCCGTGGAGACAACTCAGCAGGTGTCGCACCCCGCGCGATCATCCGTGAGGCACAATCCGCCCATGACCACCGCCAGCCCTTCCGCCGCGGATCGCTTCAACCTTGCGCCCGGCCCCTACGACTTTGTCCCGCGGCTGCCGGTGCCGGCGCACACGCACCTCCACGAGCTTGATCAGGCGGTCGCGGACGTCCGCGCCAACGCCGACGCGTGGACACGGGCGACGCCGGAGCGGCGGCTCCAACTGCTCGACGAGATCGCCCACGCAACGCTGGCAGTCGCGGCCCGCTGGACCGAGCTTGCGTCCATCCATGAGGGGCTTGATCCCACCACGCAGGCATCGGCCGAAGAGGGGATCGTTGGCCCGTACCTGTTCCTGCGCGGCGTGCGGCTGCAGCGGCGGGCAATCGCGGACATCGCCCGTGGCGGCAAGCCCCGCATCCCCGGCGGGATCCGCACGCTCCCTGGCGGGCGTGTTGCCGCCCGCGTCATGCCCTCGGACTTCCCGGACCGGCTCATGTACATGGGCACCACGGCCGACGTCTGGATGGACGCGTCCGTCACCGCGGACAACCTGCCCGACACGATGGCCGTGAACTACGCGACGCCGCCGCCAGGCCGGGTCTGCCTTGTGCTTGGGGCGGGCAACGCCAGCTCCATCGGCCCGCTCGACGTCGTCCACAAGGTGTTTGTGGAACTGCAAACCGTCGTGCTCAAGATGCACCCGGTCATGGCCCACCTCACCGAGGTCCAATCGGCTGCCCTGGCCCCGCTCATCCGCGCGGGTCTTGTGCGCGTCGTCAGCGGTGACGCCATCGAGGGCGCCCACCTGGCCCACCACCCGGGCGTGGACACGCTCCACGTCACCGGGTCGGACAAGACGTATGACGCCATCGTCTTTGGCACCGGGCCTGAGAGCGCGGAGCGCAGGCGCCTCGACCAGCCAGTGCTGGACAAGCCGTTCACGGCTGAGTTGGGCAACCTCACGCCCATCATCGTGGTGCCCGGCCGCTGGTCCAACAAAGATCTGGACTACCACGCCGAGAACATCGTCACCATGCTTGCCAACAACGCCGGGTTCAACTGCACCGCCTCCCGCGTGATCGTCCTGGCGCGTGACTGGCCGCAGCGCGCGGCGCTGATGGACCGCGTTCGCGCGCGTTTTGCCGCCCTGCCGCCACGTCTGGCGTACTACCCGGGGTCGCAGGAGCGTTTCGCGGCATTCCAAGCCGCATACCCGCAGGCCGAGACGTTTGGCAGCCCCGGCAAGGGCGAGCTGCCCTGGATGCTGATCCCGGGGTTGTCTCCAGATGCCGTGGGCGATCCCGCCTACCGGGTGGAAGCCTTCTGCGCGGTGACCGCCGAGACGCTGATTGACGCCGCCGATGCCGCCACGTTCTTGGACAAGGCCACGGCCTTTGCCAACGAGCGCCTCTGGGGCACGCTCAACGCCACGGTGATCGTGGACCCGGCGACGGCCCGTTCCGCCGCGACCAGACCGGCGCTGGACCGGGCCATCGCAGACCTGCGCTACGGCACCGTGTCGCTCAACCACTGGAGCTCCATCGGCTACGGCCTGGGGATCACGCCGTGGGGCGCGCACCCGGGACACCCTCGCAACGACATCGGGTCGGGCACGGGTTTTGTGCACAACCCGCTGATGTTTGAGCGCGTGCAGAAGTCCGTGGTGCGCTCGTGGTTTCGCGCCTGGCCGCACCCCATGTGGTTCACCGACCACACCACGTCGCATCTCCTGGTGCCGCACCTCATCCGCTACGAGGTGGACCGCAACCCCGCGCGCCTCGCGCCAATCTTCTGGCACGCGCTCCGGGGCTGACGCGCGCCGGCGCCGCCCGCCGCCCGTGGCCCGGACACAAATCGGACCCGGAAGTGGTTCCGTCACTCCCGGGCCCTCGCCCGGGGATCCTGGCTGGGACCCTCGGGTTGCGGCCAGCGTATCAGCCGCCATCGGTTAGCCCAGATACGTGGCAGATAAGTGGCAGTAAAGCGGCGATTGCCATGCTGTGGGCATGAACAAGATGCGCAACTCCACAAAGGACGCGGCCCGCAGGGAGGCCGCTGTTTATCGCCACTTCAGCCAAGAGCGCAAGCGTCTTCGCAGAGCGGTGAGGGACATGCCTGTGCCGGCGCCGTGGGACTGGGCGCGGCCGCGGATCGTGCCGCTTCTCGCCGGACCGCATATTGACCCACCGGGTCAGCAAACCATCATGGTTGCGTCGGAGCTTGGACCCGCGCTGCGGTTTGGGGTGGACCTTGGCGGCGTGTACCCACTCCTTGACGCGGACACGGCGGAGCGCTGGGAGGTGTCTGTCGCCCAACTGCTCGACACCGCGCTCACCAACTTGAGCGATCGCGCCGGCTACCTGGACCACTCGGTGGTGAGACACGGCACGCTCGGCGGTCGCATCACCACGCTTGTCAGCACACCGGACGGGCTGGCTTCTTCGCTGGTCCTGGTGCCGGATCACCTTCGCCGGCTCATCGGTGACCATGACCAGATCCTTGCCGCGCCCACGCGCAACCAGTTGCTGGCAGTGACGCCGGACACCAGCACAGAGCTCTTTGCAAGCCTCGTGATCGATTTCGAACTGGGGGACCCGCTACCGCTGATGCTTGACCCGTTCATCCTCGTGGGCGGCGAACTTAGCTGGGGCGGCTTGGCAGATCCGGCCGCGGACGCGGAAGACATCGATTGACATCATGATGCCTAGGCCTATACTTCATGATGTGTCACATCGAACCACGCTCACCCTTGACGACGATGTTGCGGCCAAACTGGACGGGGTGGCACGCCGAACTGGGCGCCCGTACCGCGCCGTGGTCAATGACGCGCTGCGCCGAGGCCTGGAGGAGGCCTCCGCGCCGGTCGCCCCCTACGTCGTTGAAGCAAGACCGCTTGGCCTGCGCCCGGGCATCACGATCGATTGCATCTCCGGCCTCCTGGATGCCCTCGACGGACCCGAGCCCAGATGATCGTCATCGACGCCAACATCCTGCTGTACGCGCACGACACGTCAAACCCAGTCCACGCCCGGTCGCGCGCCTGGCTTGAGGCGACCGTTGCTGCGGAGTCGGATGTCCGCCTTGGCGTGGCCACGGTGCTCGCCTTTGTGCGGATCGCCACGGACCCCCGTGTCTACGCCACCCCGATGGGGGCCTCGGAGGCCATCCGCATCGTGGCGGGCTTGCTGGAGAGGCCCAATGTGTCGCTCGTCAACCCAAGCGATCGCCACTGGGCGCTGTTTGCCGATGTTGCTGCAACCGGGCAGGCGCGCGGGCCGATGCTGATGGACGCGCACCTTGCCGCGCTCGTGCTTGAGCACGGGGCCACGTTGGCCACGGCGGATCGGGACTTCCGCCGCTTCACGGGTCTTCGGCTGGTGGACCCAACCGAGGCCTGAGCGGCCGAGGGTCTGACGGGCGCCTAGATCGCGTACGCCGTCCGGAGTCCCTCCAGGACGGCCTCCTCGATGGTCCGCGGCGAGAGCACATCGCCTGCCCCCACCACCTGATAACCGCCAGCGGCGGCATCGGCCTCAAGCTCGCACAGCAGGGCATCGGCCGGCTGGTGCCCGTAGGCAAGCACCAGCGTGGCGTCCTCGATCACCACCGCGTCATCGGTGAGCGCGTCCTGCAGGAACACGGCGGACGTGTCGGCGCCAAACACGCGCATCGTGGTGAGGATGTTCACGCGCGCCCGGCGCGCAGTCGCGGTCATCATGTCGCGCACGTACTGCTGGCACAGCTGGCCTGCCATCGTGCCGTTGACGGCCAGGGTCACGCGGTGGCCGCGGCCGGCCAGCATGGTGGCGAGGCCAAGCCCCACCCAGTCGGAGCGAAAGTCGGCCACAACCACGCCGCCTGCGGGCACCAGTGATGGCTGCCGCAGCACGTCCCACGCCTGCAGGACCGTCGGATCGCCCATGAGTTCCAGGGGCGGCGTGTACGGCGTGGCGCCGGTGGCCACGATCACAACGTCGGCTCCCGCCGCCCGGACAAACGCGGCGTCCGCGCGGGTGCCCGTGATGATCTCCGCCCCCGCGGAGCGCGCCTCACGCTCAAGGTTGCCGATGACGCCGCCAATCTCCTCGCGTCCGAGCACCAGCTGCGCAAGCCTGATCTGACCGCCAAGCCGCCGGTCCGCCTCCACCAGCGTGACGCGATGGCCGCGTTCTGCTGCAACGGCCGCCGCCTTGAGCCCTGCCGGGCCACCACCGATGACCAGCACCCGCTTGGACGCGGCCGCAGGCACGTGACGCTGATGGCCCGCCGCGCCGGTCCGCGGGAAGAACCGTTCGCGGCCGGTTTCCGGGAACTGGATGCAGGAGATGGGATATCCCGCGTGGAAGTGGCCGATGCAGGCCTGGTTGCAGCCAACGCAGGCGCGGATGTCGTCCAGTCGGCCCTCGGCTGCCTTCGCAGGCATCTCCGGATCCGTGATGAGCGCCCGGGTCATGATGCACATGTCGGCATCGCCCGCGGCCAGGATGTTCTCCGCGTCCTGCGGCTGGTTGATGCGCCCCGCAAGGAACACGGGCTTTGCGGTGACCTTCTTGACGCGCGCCGCGAGCGGGGCGATGTACCCCGACACCACCGGCGACGGCGGCACGATGTGGTCCGAGCCCGACAGCGTCCCGGACGTTCCCTTCACCACGCTCACGTAGTCAAACAGGTTGTCGGCGTCGTAGGCGGCCAGTGCCGCGAGCGCCTCCTCCTCTGTGACCCCGTCCGGGGCCGCCTCGCCGATGGAGATCCGGACGCCCACGACAAAGCCTTCGGGGACCGCGGCGCGGCAGGTGGCCAGCACCTCGCGCAGGAACCGCTGCCGACGGGTGGCGTCGCCGCCCCAATCGTCTTCGCGAAGGTTTGTCTTGGAGCTGAGGAACTGACTTGGCAGGTAGCCCCAGCCGGCCAGGATCTCGCAGCCGTCCAGCCCCGCCGCCACCAGCCTTGCGGCCGAAGCGCCGTAACTGGCGATGATCTCGTTGATCATCGCCACGGGCATCGCCCGCGGGAACACGTGGTACCGCTCTGCCGGAACGGCGCTGGCAGACTGCGCCACGGCCAGCGTGCCGTCCTCGGTCATGACAATCTCGCGGCCGCCGTGGAACAGCTGGCCAAAGATGGCCGAGCCGTTGGCGTGGACCACATCGGCAAGGCGCCGGTAGCCCGGGATTGCCTCGTCGCTGTCGATGGTCAGTTCCGTTGGCGTGTAGCGCGCGGTGGGGTGCACACCGGACGCCTGCGTCACAATCAGCCCCACGCCGCCGCGGGCACGCGCCTCCTGGTACGCAACCAACTGGTCGCCGATGAGCCCGCGCTCCGCCATCACCGTGTCGTGGCCGGACGACATGATCCTGTTCTTGATGGTGACGCCGCCGATGGTCAGCGTCGAGAACAGGTGCGGGAAGCGCTCGTGACCGGGGAGACTGCCGGGGAGGGGGGTGGGCTGCGTCATGCGGCGCAGGATGACGCGTCGGCGGCTGCGCCGGGACGGGTCGTCGCGCAGGGTGCGCCACCGCACCTCGGGCCGCCGGGAAGCCGACGCCGGTCCGCCGGTCCGACGCCGGGCCGCCGCCGGGCCGACGCCGGGCCGACGCCGGGCCGCAAGCGTTGCCCGCGAGCCGCGAAAGGGAGCGTGAACTCCCTGCTGGTATCGTGCGCAGCATGGTGGAGGAGCTCACTGCGCACTGGCTGGGGCGGGTCCCGTACCGCACCGCGTGGGACCTCCAGCGGCGGCTGGCCCAAGCCCGGGCGGAGGGCCGCACGGGGGACCATCTGCTGCTTCTTGAGCACCCGGCGGTCCTCACGCTTGGGCGCCAGGCAGACGACATCCACGTGCTTGCCCCGCCCGGTCTGCTTGAAGCGCGCGGCATCGAGGTCCTGCGCGTGGAGCGCGGCGGCGAGGTCACGTACCACGGCCCCGGTCAACTGGTGGCGTACCCCGTGGTCCACCTCAATGACCGCGGGTTGCTGCTGCGCCCCTACGTGCGCGCGCTCGAGGCCGCCATGTCGGCCACCTGTGCCGCCGCCGGGGTCACGGCCGGCCGTCGGGACGGTCACCCGGGCTGCTGGGTTGACCCAGATGGGGTGTTCCCGCGCAAGATCGGCGCCCTCGGCGTGCGTGTGGAGCGCGGCGTTGCCTACCACGGCATCGCGCTCAACGTGACCGTCAACCTCGCTGACTTCGAGCTCATTGACCCCTGCGGGATGCCCGGTCTGCGCTCCACGTCCATCGCGGCCGAAACGGGTCGGAGAAGCGAGCAGCCGTCCCTCGGCAGTGTCGCCGCGGCCGCAGCAGCGTTTGCTCCCGCGCTTGCCGAGGCGTTTGGAACAAAGCTGGCCGCGCCGATTCGCCCTGACGACGAAGCCGACACTGCCGCCGAGCTTGCGGCGCTCGAGTTGCTCGCGTCGGAGCCCGCCGGAGCGACGCAGTGAGCGCGGGCCTCTTCGAGCTGCGCAAGGACGCCATCACCAGCTGGTGGGTTGCCACGGTCATCGACCGCACGTTTGCCCGTGAGCGCTTCGCCCGCTCGGCTGGTCAGGTCATCGATAAGGGCGACTGTTTCAACTGCAGGCTCCCGCCGGGCGATGGCATCCGTGTCCGCGTCCTGAAGGACTTCGCGTTCTCCGTCGCCGGCACCGAGGACGAGGCGCGGGCCCGTGAAGGCACCATCGCCCGGGTGACGCTTGAAGACGCCAGGGCCGCGGGCTCGTGGCGCACCGTTGTTGCCCCGCCGCACGAGCATCGGCCGCTCCACGCCGTTGGCAGCGCCGTCATCGAGGAGCTCCTGGCGCGCGCCCGCGACGAGATCGCCTCAGCCCGGCGCGCCGGCTCCACACAGTACGTCCAAGTGCTCCAGAACTGGGGTGAGCAGGCCGGCGCCCGCACCAACCACCTGTGTCTGGACCTGTACGACCTGCCGCAGATCCCGCACCGCCTGGCAGAGGAGCTTGGCGGCGCCGCCCGCTACATGATCCGCGAAGGTGTGTGCGCCTACTGCCGCCTTGTCCGCGAGGAGGTCCGCCGGCCGGGTCGCCTGCTCTACCAGGATGACCACGCCGTGGCGTTTGCCCCGTACGCCAGCCGCTCAGCGTTTGAGGTGTGGGTGGTGCCGCGCCGCCACGACGCAGACTTCTCGCGCGCGGACAATCGCGACATCGTCGCCACCGCAGAGGCGCTCCGCCAGGTCCTCGGCCAACTCTCGGCCGCCCTCGACGGCCCGCCCTACAACCTCGTCCTGCACACGGCGCCCCTGCGTGAGCAGGTTGACGCCACGTACCACTGGCACTGGGAGATCCACCCGCGCCTCCGCGAGATCGCAGGTCTGGAGCTGGGCACGGGTCTCCCGGTCAACCCCGTTTCGCCCGAGGACGCGGTGGAGCAACTGCGGGCCGGCGGCGTCGACGACTCCCCCGCGGAGCACCCCGACAGGTGAGCTGGCGCAGACCGGTGCGGGCGATTCGATGAGCAGGGCAGGGGGGGCGCGTCACAAGTCGCCGCCGCGCGGCGTCACAACCGCCCGGAACCGGTCAGTGGCGCATCGCCGCTTTCGCCCGGTCACCAACCCCGTATCAGCGGAGTCTCCGTGGTCGCGGACCCCATCCAGCTCGGACAGCGAATCATCCCCGGCGGTCGTGCTGTGACCGCGTCGTGGGACCGCGACGAGGCGTACCGCTTTGTCGAGGAGCTGTTCGCCAAGCACCAGAACGAGATCTACGCGTACCTGCTGCGGATGCTGCGGGATCCGGATCTGGCCGCCGACCTCACACAGGACGCCTTCGTCAAGGCGTACCGCGCGTACGACTCGCTTGAGAAGCCCGAGAACGCCCGCGCCTGGCTGTACCAGATCGCCCATCGCGTGGCGCTTGACGACCTTCGCAGACGCCGCATCGTGCGCTTTGTGCCGCTCGTGGGCGAGGCGCGCAACTCCTCCCCATCGGCTGAGCACCTCGCCATGGAGAACAGGCTCTCCGGCGATCTCCAGCGGGCGCTCGAGCGCATCCCGGAGCGCCAGCGCGCGGCTCTGCTCCTCTCTGAGCTCCACGACATGACCGGTCTGGAGCTTGCCGCCGTGCTTGGCGTCTCCCACGTCGCTGGCCGCGCGTTGCTCACCCGGGCTCGCGAGAGCCTCCGTCTCGCGCTGGCTGAGGAACGCGCCGCGGATGCCGCGCAGGATGTTGCCCGCGACCAGGCCGCCCGCGATCGCGCAGTGCATCCGGAGCCCCGGTCATGAGCCGCCTGCCTTCGCTGGGTGCAGACCACGAGCGGGCCCGCGAGTTCGCGGCCCTGGCGCTGGACGAGCCGCTTGCCGCAGCCGATGGCGTCTGGCTTGAGGCGCACCTCGCCGGTTGCGATGCGTGCCGGCTGATCGCCTCCGAATATGCGGACGGGCGCAACGCGCTTCGCTCGCTGCGGGCCGCAACCATGGAGCCGCCTCGCGACCTCTGGGCACGCACCGCTTCCAAGATTGAGGTGGAGGCGGCCCGCCATCCGCGCCGGAACCCCCCAACCGCGCCGCACCGTTGGCGGCCGGCTTCCGCTCGGCGCGTTCGCCCCGCTGGCCGCGATGCTGGTGGTGGCAGTTGCACTTGGCGCCGGGCTGCTCAACGGGACGCCGCTTCTGCCGCTGGGCACCTCCGCGCTGCCGACACCCATCGCCATCACGGCGGCTGCCGACGTTCAGGTCCTGAGCCGAAGCGAGGACGGCTCGGTCCAGATCTTGTCCCGACCGGTCAATGGCGTATGCCCGGCGGGCAGCCTGGAGTGCGGGCTCACGCGCGCCTTCGCCGTGACCAGCTTCGGCGGCGTGGGGGGCGGCAGCCTTGACGCCGCCATGTCGCCCCACCGCGACCGGCTGGTCGTGGTCACGTCTCGGAACGGCACCCAGGGCGTCTACGTGCTGCCCGTGTCGTTCCCCACGCCGGCTGCGCCGGCTCCGTCGGCAACCGGCGCGCCAACCGCAAGCGGCACTGGCTCCTCGCCGGTCTTCCCCGCCAGCCCTGTGGTGGTCGCCAGTGGCACCCCCAGCGGTCCGCCGAGCGAAACCCCAAGCGGCGCCAGCACCAGCCCGGACGCCACCGCGTCACCGTCCGGCGCACCAGGTCCTTCAGGTAGCCCCGTGTCGTCACCGTCCATTCCGGTGAGCCCGGCGCCTGACGGCGCGCTGGAAATCGCAAGCAATGTGGTGGTTGTTGGCCCTGCGGCCTACTCGCCTGACGGGACGCAGGTTGCCTTCTCCGCTCGTCCGGCAGACGGCTCGGCGGGGCCCGATGTCTACCTCTGGACCACCGGGGACGCTGTCGCGCGTGCCCTCACCATGGACCACGGCGCGCTGTTCGCGTCGTGGACGACCGCCGGGATCCTCGTCAGCCGTGTTTCCGGCGAAACCCCAGCAACCACGCTGCTCAACCCGGCAACCGGGGCCGAGACACCCGTGCTGATTGGCGCTGCTTGGCTGCCCGTGGTGGACCCGACAGGCACCAAGGGAGCCTGGTGGGCGGGCACGCTGAAGCGCAACGCGTCCGGCGACTGGGTTCCAGACCACGGCAGCCTCGTCATCGGCACGTGGCCAACGGGCGCCGGAGCGGGCGCTGTGCCGCCGACGCCGCAGCCCACACCAGTCGCGTCAGGTTCCGAGCCGGCGTCGCACGGGCCTGGCAGCCCTGCCGCGTCCGGATCCGGGGCAGTGGCCAGCGAGCAGGCCTCGCCATCGGCCCCAACCGCATCACCCTCGTCGGCTGGCTCGCCAGCCTCCGCGACGGCCAAGCCGACGCATGCCCCGGCAACCGCCGCGTCGAGTCCCGCGTCGAGTCCCGCGTCGAGTCCCGCGGCGAGCGCCGAAGCGTCGCCGTCGGCGACCGACATGCCCGCCGGGATCCAGGTGCTCACGCACGGTCCGCTGACAGCGTGGGCGGTCCGCTGGGATGAGACAGGGACGGCGATGGCGGTCTGGACGCTCGGCGAGGACACGTCGGGCACCACCGACGGGGTTGTCGCCACGGCCGCACCGTCCGAGTCGCTGGCCGAGTCGCCCCTGGCCACGGTCCCACAGGCGCCCAACAAGACGCCAACCAGCGTGGATATCGTTCCGCCGCAATCCAGCGCCCCGGCCGTCTCCGAAGCGCCTGTCGGGTCACTTCCAGCCGAGACGGGCGCCACGGGGACACTATCGCCCCGGCCCGCAGGCCGCCTCAGCCTCTACCACGTGGGTACGGTGACGCTCCTGGCGGATCTGGAGCACCCGATGCTCGAGGCCGTCCCGGCTGACGGCGGGTTCTCGCTCCGCACGGGCCGCCTTGCTTGGACGTCGCGCACGGCGTCGGGCGAGCTCCTGCTGCAGGTGCTCGCGTGGTCCGGCGACACGATGGGTCGCATCGAGATGCCGGCCGCAACGGGGGCGATGATCGTCCCCTGACGAGGTGAGCCGAGCTCGCCCCGAGACGGCCCGCCGCCCGGGTCCGCCGCCCGTCGGCCCGCGCCGCCCCGCGCCGCCCCTCCTCCGCGCCGCGCACATCTGCCGCCGCCTCTCTGACGAGCGTCCGGATGAAGACTTCATGATCCTGAGCGCCCGCTGCACCGGAACGCGCCAATTCGGGCCGAACTTCATGATCCTGCACGCCTGAGAGGCGGAAACGCGCAATCCTCATCGGGACGCGCGTCAGAGAGTCGGAGCATCGCCGGGAGCCCGCCGCGAGACGGCAACGCAGGCGTCATGCGCTACCCTCCGCCTTCATGCGACGCAGACTCGTGGTTGCGGCATCGGCGCTCATCGCCGTCGTCGCCCTGGTCGGCCTTCCGGATCCCGTCGGATCGCGGTCGCCGGCACGCCCGGACACTCTTGGCGCAGCGGCCTTCACCGCGCTCGTGCTGACCGCCACCCCCCTGCCGGAGGCGCCGGCGCCCGCAACCGCAACCGCACTTGACGTAGCGGCCCGCTCAGCCGGTTTCCTCGACAGCGCCACAGCCCTCGTGGAGGCGGCCTCGGGTCCCGTGCCGCCAACGGGAAGGGCGTCCAACGCGATCCCCTCACAGGACTACGGCCGCAAGTGGAAGACCCCGCGTTTCACGCTCACGGGTCAGGCCACCTTCTATGACAACGGCACTACGGCAATGCGGCTCCCGCGCGGCACCACCATCGTCATCTGCGGCAACGCTGGCTGCATCGAGCGGATTGTGAACGACTACGGCCCCATCAAGAAGATCCGCGTCGTGGACATGTACCGTCCGGACTTCTTCAAGATCTGCGGCTGCGGCTGGTGGTCGGGCATCACCCTGGTCACAGTGTGGATCTACTAGCCCGGCGGGCCATCGGCGCGTCCGCGCGGTAGACTGGACTTGATTTCCGCGCCGGTCCCGTGAGGCCGGGTGGCCCCGTGAGGCCGGGAAAGGAGGACACGCCCGTGCGATCTCGCTGGTGCAGCCGATGAGTGGCCGCCGCATCATGGCCGCAGAGGACGTCCGGCGGGCAGTGACCCGCATTTCCCATGAGATCGTCGAGAAGCACGGCGGTACAGATGGGCTTGCCCTCGTGGGCATCCAGCGCCGCGGCGTGCCCCTCGCAAAGCGCCTCGCCGACGCCATCGCCGAACACGACGGCGTGATGCTCCCCGTGGGCGCCCTGGACATCACCTTCTACCGCGACGACCTGTCCCTCGTTGCGCAGCAGCCCATCGTCAAGGGAACCGATATCGGGTTTGACCTCAACGGGTACACGGTGGTGCTGGTGGACGACGTCCTGTACACGGGGCGCACCATCCGTGCCGCGATGGACGCCCTGATGGACTTTGGGCGGCCGAAGGCGATCCGCCTGGCCGTCATGGTGGACCGCGGGCATCGCGAGCTCCCCATCCGCGCCGACCACGTGGGCAAGAACGTGCCGACGTCGCGCGAAGAGGTGGTCCACGTGCTTGTCGAGGAGGTTGACGGCGAGGACGGCGTGGAAATCGCGCGTCTGCCTGACGGGCGCCTGACTGGCGGAGCCGAGTCTTGACGCCCGGGGCCGACCGTCCAGACGGCGTGCTCCCCGCTCCCGCCGCCGTTCCATCACCAGCCCCGTGGGCGCACCGCCATCTGCTGGACGTTGACACGTTGACGCGCAGCGAGATTGAGCTGGTCATGAAGACCACCGATGAGATGCGCGACATCTTGACCCGGCCAATCCCCAAGGTGCCGGCCCTGCGCGGGATGGCCGTGACCATCCTGTTCTACGAGGCCTCCACACGGACCCGCGTGTCCTTCGAGGTGGCGGCGAAGAACCTGTCGGCAGATGTGGTCAACATCACGGCGAGCGCGTCGTCGGTGTCGAAGGGCGAGTCCCTCGTGGACACCATTCGCACCATCGAGGCGCTGGGCGCCGACATGATCGTCATGCGCCACTCGGTTTCGGGCGCGCCGTATTTGGCGGCCGAGGTCTTTGGCGGCTCCATCCTCAACGGCGGCGACGGCTGGCACGCCCATCCATCGCAGGCGCTGCTGGACCTGTTCACGATGCGCTCGCGCCTACCCGGCGGCTCCCTTGAGGGCCGCAAGGTGGTGATCCTGGGCGACGTGCTGCACTCGCGGGTGGCGCGGTCCAACCTCTGGACCCTCACCGCGATGGGCGCCGACGTCTGGATCTGCGGCCCGTCCACGCTCTTGCGGGGGTATGAGGCCTGGGCTGCGCACGGCGCGGCGGGCCGGCGGTTCACGCTGACCTCAGACGTCTCCGCTGCCCTGAAGGACGCCGATGTGCTGATGGCGCTGCGGATCCAGAAGGAGCGCATGGCGTCTGGGCTGCTCCCGTCGCTGCGCGAGTACGCGGCGCGCTACGGGCTGACGCAAGAGCGCCTTCGGGCGGCCTCGCCGGACGTGGTGGTGATGCACCCAGGGCCCATGAACGAGGGCGTGGAGATTGCGGCCGACGTGGCTGTGGACCCGCGCTCGGTGATCACCGACCAGGTGACCAACGGCGTGGCAGTGCGGATGGCGCTGCTCTACCTGCTGGCCGGGACGCATCACGGGAAGGTTGGCGCATGAGCGCGGCGGTGAAGTACAACGGGACGCTGCGCGGCTGGGCCGTTGATCCAGCGGCTGGACGTGAAGGCGCGGCCGAAGCCGTCGTGGCTGACGGCGTGCTCACCGCGCTGACGTGGCTTTCGGGTTCAGACGCCGAGGGTCTTAGCCCGGACGGCGTGCTGATCCTGCCCGGGCTAATGGACATCCACGCGCACTTCCGGGAGCCCGGCAACGAGGATGCCGAAACGGTGGCGACCGGTCTGGCCGCCGCGGCACACGGCGGGTTCACCACCGTCGCGCTGATGCCAAACACGACGCCCGCCATCGACGAGCCGTCCGTGGTTGCGCGGATCAGGGCGGCCGCCGCTGCTTCGGGGTCGCCGGTGCGGACGCTGATCCACGGCGCAGTCACTGTTGGCCGCCGCGGGGAGACGCTTGCGGCGCTGGGCGAACTGGCGGACGCCGGTGTCACCGGGTTCTCGGATGACGGGTCGCCAGTCAAGTCGGCATCGATCATGCGCAACGCGCTCATGTACGCGGGCTCGCTGGGCTTGCCGATCATCGACCACCCGGAAGACCACACGCTCACGGAGGGCGCGGAGGCGTCTGAGGGCTACGTGGCCACGGTGCTGGGCCTAAAGGGCTGGCCGATTGCCGCTGAAGTGGGTTCGGTTGCCCGGTCCATCGCCCTGCTGACTGATGTGGTGCGGGATGTCCCGGGTGCGCGGCTCCACCTGACGCACGTCTCCACGGCCGCGGCGCTGGACCAGGTGCTGCTTGCCCGGGCCGCCGGGCTGCCGGTCACCTGCGACGTGACGCCGCACCACCTCGGGTTCACGGACGAGTGGATCGCCGGCGCCCGGCGGTTTGCCTGGGATGCCTCGGGCGACCCGTGGGCGGACGGCGCGCTTGTCGCCGGTCCCTACGACACGTCCCTGCGGGTGAACCCGCCGCTGCGCTCGCCCGAGGACGCGCTTGCCTGTTGGGCCGCGCTTGCCGATGGCACGGCCACCGCCATCGCCACGGACCACGCGCCGCACACCGAGGTGGACAAGCACGTGGAGTTTGGCTGGGCCATCAACGGAATCAGCGGGATTGAGACGGCGCTGTCGCTCGTGCTCGCGGGGGTTGCTGCTGGGCAGTTGCCTTTGGCCACAGCCGTTGCCGCGCTGACCACAGGGCCGGCGTCCGTGCTTGGCGAGCGTTCACCGATTGCCCCCGGGCTGCGCGTGGGCGAGCCCGCGGACCTCGTTGTGGTGGACGCGGGCGCGTCGTGGACCGTGACCGCCGCCGCGCTGCGCTCAAAGGGCAAGAACTCGCCGCTGCTGGGCCGCGCCGTCCCGGGCGTCGTCCGCCTGACGCTCGCCAACGGCCGCGTGGCGTACCAGGCGTAACCAGCCGATCTGGCAGGCGCACCGGGTCTTGCGCTCGGTCGCGTGAGCGCTAGGCTGACCGGCATGACGAACATTGCCGAGCTCCAGGACGTCGACCAGCGCTCCTACTGGCAGGCCACCATGCCCGCCATCCCGGATCATGCGGGCAAGCCCCTGCCTGATGCCGTGGACGTGGCGGTGATCGGCGGCGGCTTTGTGGGCCTGGGGGCGGCCAGGCGCGCTGCCGAGAACGGGGCCAGCGTCGTCCTGCTGGAGGGCGAGACCCTGGGCTGGGGCGGCGCCACGCGTAACGGCGGCATGTGCCACCCGGGGTACAAGCACGGCATCCTGCAGCTGATCGCGGAGCACGGCGAGGCCAAGGGTCTGGCCATCTACAACGAGTCGCTCGACGGGTTCAACCACACCAAGGCGCTGGCGCTGGAGATCGGCGCGGAGTGGGAGCAGCACGGCGGTCTGTCGCTGGCCGTGGCGCCATCGCATTTCGCCGGGTTCGCCAAATCGCTTGAGGGCTACAAGCGTGTCGGTATCGATGCGCACATCGTCGATAAGGCGGACCTGCGCAGCGAGATCGGCACCGATGCCTTTGTGGGTGGCCTGGCCAACGAGATGTACGGCGCGCTGCACCCGGGCAAGCTGATCGGCGGGATGGTCACGCAGGCCGAAGCCGCGGGTGCTGACCTCCACGAGGGCGTCCGGGCCAACAGGGTGCGCCTCCAGGCGGACGGGCGACGCGTGGTTGAGACCAGCCGCGGCGCCATCCATGCGCGCGAGGTCATCGTTGGCACAAACGGGTACACGGGCGGCGTGACGCCGTCGCTTCGGCGTCGGCTGATGCCCATCGGCAGCTTCATCATTGTCACGGAGCCGCTGCCGGACGAGCTGGCGCATGAGATCAGCCCGCGCCGGCGCATGTTTGCCGACACGAAGAACTTCCTCTTCTACTGGCACCTCACGGCCGACAACCGAATGCTCTTTGGCGGGCGGGCGTCGATGTGGCCCTCGTCGATCATGCACACGGCCGAGATCCTGCACCGCTCGATGACTGAGCTACACCCGCAGCTGCGCGGCATCCGCATCGCGTACGCCTGGGGCGGCAAGGTGGCGTTCACCTATGACCGCATGACGCACGTGGGGCGGGCCGATGGCGTGGCGTACGCGGTTGGCTGCTGCGGTTCCGGCGTGGCGACGATGCCGCTGCTGGGCGCCAAGGTGGCGGACTGGGTGCTTGGCGCCGGTCCCGCGCCGGAGCTCGCCGCGCTCTCGTTCCCGCTGGTGCCCGCGCCGTACGAGGGGCGGATGTGGTTCATGCCGCTGGCGGGCGAGTACTGGAAGACGAAGGACCGGCTGGCGTTCCGCGAGGCGGCCGTCGCCGGAGCCAAGGACAAGCCCGCGGGGTAGCGCGCTTCACCCGTCCCGCGGGTGAACGGTTTCACGCTGCGACATTTCACCCTCGTGACGCACGCTTCGTTGCGCCGCCGGCCCCCGCCACGTGACAAGCCGTGCGTGGGAGGGGTGGATCGTTCCGCGACGGAACCGTTCACCCTTCCCACGGGTGGGCGTGGCGGGTGGGCGTGGCGGGTGGGCGTGGCGGTAGCGTGGCGGGCCGGCCGCTACAGCGCACCCGCCAGGCTCCGGAGCTTTGCCAGCAGACGGTCGATATCGGCCTCGGTGGTGAGGTAGTTCACGACGCCGGCTCGCAGATAGGCGCGGCCGTGGAGCGTGGTGGTGGAGAGCCAGCCGTCGCCGTCCTGCTCAAGCGCTGCGCAGAGACGGTCCTGATGCGCATCGAGCTGGGCGGGGGTCATCGCCTCGGCAGCGGCCTTGCCGCCGGGGAGGTGGCGGAAGCACACCACAGAC
>CAIXZV010000189.1 GCA_903924005.1 uncultured Chloroflexota bacterium
GAGCCGATGACCGCCACGCCGGTCGGGTCCACAAAGTGGCCGGTGCCGGTCCCCATGCTGCCGTAGCTTTTCACCCAGCTGATGGGCCACGTCGTGAGCTTGACGACCCGGTTGTTCCCCCAATCCGCCACGTAGATGCGGCCGCCGCTCACCGTGATCCCCACGGGTGTCAGAAAGTGCCCGGCGCCCGACCCCGCAGAGCCGTACTTGCCAACGTACGCCATGGTGCTCACGCGGAAGACGACGATTGCCTGCGCGGTGGCGTCGGTCACGTAGAGGTACGTGCCATCGCTGGCGATGCGATACGCAAACGCGGTGTGGGCGCCCAGGCTGGCGGACTGGCCGACATACGCCAAGTCCGACGCGCGGCGCTTCAGGAACCGGCCGTTGCCGGTGTCGAGGACGTACAGGTAGGAGCCCACCACCACCGCGTCCATCGGGGTGTGGTACTCGTTGTTGTGAAGGCTGCCGACGGTGCGAAGCGGGTCATACGGCGCCCGGCCGGCCATCGGCTTGTAGTAGATCGTGGCGTTTGGAGCCGCCTGGTAGACGTTGGGCCCGGTGGCGGTGACGTTGGGCGGAGCGATCGGCGTTGGCGGCTTGGGCGCCGGGGCGCCCGCGGCGGCTCCTGCTGGGGCCACGCCGACAGCGAGGACGACGACGGCCGCGGTCGCAAGAAGGCGCCGAAGCAGCGCGCGTGAGGCAAGCATCGAGCGGGCCCTCCCTGCCGCGGCTTGCGGGAACGCGCCGTGGTTCGCGCACCTTACGCCCCTGCGCGCGAATGCGCAGCCGGACAAGACGTTCCCAGCGGACCCCCAGTGGGTCTTCGCGGCTACCGGAACAGCACGAAGGCGTCGATGGAGATCGGGCCGTCCCCAACCGACACCAGCTTGATCGTGTGCACCTTCTTGGTGGCGAACGGGACGAGCCCGAGCAGCAGCCGGTTGACGGTTGAGCCACCGCTCGTGAGCGCCGTCCCCTTCAGCACCCCGTCGGCATACACCTTGAACGAGCCGCCGCCCACCGTCACGGGGCCAATCACCATGAACTGGGACATCACCCCCGTGATCGTGATCGTCTTGCCGGCCGCCGACGTGGTGCGGACGTACCCGCCGATGGCGCCCGCCGTGGCGGGACGGCTCCAGCCGGCGGACGCTGTGACGCCGGCGCCGTTCTCCTGGGCCATCGCCGGCACAAAGGCAGCGCCGTACTTCCAGGCGGACACGTTGCCCACCCGGTCAGACAGGCGCGCCCGGAACCGGTACGTGGTGCCGGTCTTGAGCGTGGTGTCGAAAGCGAGCCCGATGCCGGAGGTCGGCAGCCCGGCGGTCCATGCGAGGACCTGTGTGTAGGCACCGCCATTGATGCTCCGCTGGAGCTGCGCGCTGGCGAGGCCGCTGGCTGCGTCAGAGCCGCCGAAGACGATCCGCGCCGAGAGCAGGCTCGTGCTGGTGGTCAGCGGCGGGTCGATCACCGGCGGCGGCATCGCGTCCACCACGGGCGGCGCGGCGTCCGCGACGAGGTTGATCGTCTGCGGTGTGCCGCTGCTGGAGAACGTGTTGACGGCGATGTTGACCGCCCCGCCCACGGCCGATGCGGACCAGCCCAAATAGCGGGTCGCCGTTGACGCGCCGACGAAGCCGGTGTTGCTCGCCAGCGTCCAGCCTGCGGGTGCCGCACCCGACCAGGCGTAGCTGATCGAGAACGGGGTCGTGCTGTCACTCGGGCTGGCGGTGAGAGCCAGCGGCCCGCCACCCCAGAGGTCGTAGAGGCGGTAGATGTCGTCGAGGACCAGCAGGTGGCCACCGATCTGCGCCACACGCGTGGGGCGGTGCGGCATCGACGCGGCGGGGAGCGCCTGCTGTGAGAGGTACCCGAGATCGAGGGCGTTGAAGCGCTCGACTCGACGGTTGGAATAGTCGGCCACCCAGACTGAGTCGCCGTCGGTGGCGAGGCCGTTCGCAAGGCCGAACTGGCCGGGGCCGCTGCCGGCGCCCACGGTGGTGGCGGCAGTCTGGAGGAGCGTCGATGCCGTCCACTTGACGACGCGGTTGTTGCCGCTGTCTGCGATGTACAGGAACTCGCCGTCGGTGGCGATGTCGTGGGGGTCGTGCAGCTGGCCGTCGCCGCTGCCAAGCGAGCCGCCCTGCGTCACATAGACGAGAGTGCTCGCCTGTCGGATCACGACGCGGTTGTTGCCGCGGTCCAGGATCGCGATCTCGCCCCCGCCAGTCGGGAGATACGCGATCCCCATTGGCAGGCTGAGGCCATCGTTGCCGCTCCCCGACGTGCCATAGGAGGCCACGATGTTGCCGCTCGCGAGCGACAGCTTGAACACGTGGCTGTTGCCATAGTCAACGCCGTACAGATAGGTCCCGTCGGTGGCGAGCGCGTTCGCGTAGTAGCCGGGCGGCATGCTGATCGCCGCGGTGCAGGAGGTGCCGGTTCGGGGGCAGATGACAATCTGCGAGGAGTTGGCGACGTAGGTGTTCACTGCGTCAGCAGCCACGGCCCACGGGTTGAGCCACTTGTCGAGCGAAGGGGTGCCAAGCCCAGACACGCGGGAGACCGCCAGGGTGGTCCGCGAGTTCTTGGTCACCTGGTCGTTGTAGCCCGGACCGCCGTTGCCGTCCGTGTTGTGGACGAGGTACAGGGCCGATGCGGTGGCCGCCATGCCGAGATACGTGCCCCACGCGTTGGGGCCGCTCGGGGGGGCGAGCGCCTTGAGGAAGCCCAGGGTGCTGTTGAGCTTCACCACCGCCGCGTTCAGCAC
>CAIXZV010000190.1 GCA_903924005.1 uncultured Chloroflexota bacterium
CGGAGCACCTGCTCCTGGGGCTGGTCCGAGAGGGCGAGGGGATTGCCGCGGGCGTGCTCGAGAGCCTTGGCGTGAACCTCGACAAGGTTCGCCACGAGGTCATCCGCGTCCTCTCCCAGTCGTCATCGACAGGGCCAGCGCCCGAGGCCAAGCGCGCCAGCAAGACGCCCACGGTGGACGCGCTGGGCATCAACCTCACGGACGCAGCACGCGCCGACAAGCTCGACCCCGTCATCGGGCGCGAGAAGGAGATTGAGCGCGTCATCCAGATCCTGGGGCGCAAGACCAAGAACAACCCTGCGCTCATCGGAGAGCCCGGCGTGGGCAAGACCGCCATCGCGGAGGGTCTCGCGCACCGGATCGTGGCCGGGGATGTCCCGGACATCCTGCTCAACAAGCGCGTGCTGACCCTGGACATCGGCTCGCTCGTCGCCGGCACAAAGTACCGCGGCGAGTTTGAGGAGCGGCTCAAGAAGATCATCGAGGAGCTGCGGAACACCAACGACGCGATCCTCTTCATCGACGAGCTCCACACGCTTGTCGGGGCGGGTGCCGCCGAGGGCGCGATTGACGCGGCGAACATCCTCAAGCCGCCGCTCTCGCGCGGCGAGCTCCAGTGCATCGGCGCCACCACGCTTGACGAGTACCGCAAGTACATCGAGAAGGACGCAGCGCTGGAGCGCCGCTTCCAACCGGTCATGGTGGATGAGCCCACCCTCGAGCAGACCATCGAGATCCTGACCGGCATCCGCGAGCGCTACGAGCAGCACCACAAGGTCCAGATCACCGATGCGGCGCTCAAGGCTGCCGCGGACCTGTCCATCCGCTACATCACGGATCGCCACCTGCCAGACAAGGCGATTGACCTGATCGACGAGGCGTCCAGCCGCGTGCGTCTCCGCCACTCCTCTTCGCCGCCTGCCCTGGGGATCGCGACCAAGGAGCTGGACAAGGTCACCAAGGAGAAGGACGCAGCAATCGCCGCGCAGGAGTACGAGCGGGCAGCGACGCTCCGCGAGACAGAGGCGGCAGCCCGCGAGAAGGCCGATGCGCTTCGCGCCGAGTGGCAGGCCGGGCTCTCCGGTGATCTGCCCAAGGTGGACGAGGAGGACATCGCCCAGGTCGTGGCGATGTGGACCGGTATCCCGGTTACTCGGATTGCGCAGGAAGAGTCGCAGCGCCTGCTCAAGATGGAGGAAGTCCTCCACCAGCGCCTGATTGGCCAGGAGGAGGCGATCGAGACCGTCTCCCGGGCCGTCCGCCGGGCCCGCGCCGGCCTCAAGGACCCAAAGCGCCCCATCGGCTCGTTCGTCTTCCTCGGCCCCACGGGTGTCGGCAAGACGGAGCTCGCCAAGGCCCTTGCTGAGTTCATGTTTGGCTCAGAGGACTCGCTCATCAAGATCGACATGAGCGAGTTCATGGAGCGCCACAACGTCAGTCGGCTTGTGGGGGCGCCGCCAGGCTACGTCGGGTATGACGAGGGCGGGCAGCTGACGGAAGCCGTTCGGCGCAAGAGCTACGCGGTGATCCTGCTCGACGAGATCGAGAAGGCGCACGCCGAGGTGTTCAACATCCTGCTTCAGATCCTGGAGGACGGGCATCTCACCGACGCCAAGGGGCGGCGCGTGGACTTCCGCAACACCATCATCATCATGACCTCAAACTTGGGCGCCGCGAAGATCCAGAACAACTCGTCCCTTGGCTTCCGCCAGCAGGGCGACACGGTGGAGACCCGCGCGGTTGCTTCCTACGAGCTCATGAAGGAGAAGGTCCAGACGGAGCTGAAGGCCAACTTCCGGCCGGAGTTCCTCAACCGCATCGACGCCACCGTGGTCTTCCGCAGCCTCACCGTGGCCGAGATCACGCAGATCGTGGACCTCATGCTCAAGCGCGTGCGCGACCAGCTCAAGGTCCAGGGCATGGACCTTGAGATCACCACCGCTGCCAAGGAGCACGTGATCCGGCTAGGCTACGACCAGGCCTATGGAGCCCGCCCGCTGCGCAGGACAATCCAGAACCTGATTGAGGACCCGCTTGCCGAGCACCTGCTCCTGGGGCGGTACCAGCAGGGGGAGACCGTGCTGGTGGATCTGGACCCGGACGGCAAGGGCCTCGTGATTGGGGCTGTCGTCGAGGCGAAGACCCCGGTCGAGGCCTGACGGAGCCCGGGGACACCCGTGGGCCGCGCGCATAGCCGCTACGTCTGCCAGGCCTGTAGCGCTGCCGTCCTCCGCTGGGAGGGACAGTGCCGCACCTGCGGCGCCTGGAACACACTCGTTGAGACGGTGGTCCGCGAGGAGGCTCGACCGCGCGCCGTGGCGGCGGC
>CAIXZV010000191.1 GCA_903924005.1 uncultured Chloroflexota bacterium
CGGGGAGCCGCGTCTTGCCGCGCTGGCCGCCGCGCATCGGATCGTGCCCAGCGTGGTTGTCCGCGAGGGTGGCGAACTGATTGGCATCGTGGGTGCCACCACGCCAACGCTGCCCACCATCTCCAGCCCGCGCAACGTCATCGCCACGTCGGTGGCCCCGGCCGTCCAGCGCGAGGTCAACCGGCTCACGCGCCGCGGCATCAACAAGATTGTCTTGATCAGCCACCTCCAGAGCGTGGCCGATGACACCGCGCTGCTGGCGGGGCTCCACGGCGTGGACGTGGCCATCTCCGGCGGCGGGTCCGAACTGCTTGCCAACCCGGCCGATGCGCTGGCGCCCGGCGACACATCGGCGTCTGTCTATGGCCCCTACCCGCTGACAGCCACCGATGCCACCGGCCGCAGCATCCCGGTGATCACCACCGAGGGTGACTACAAGTACATCGGCGAGCTGGTGGTGAACTTCGACAAGCGGGGCAACGTGGTGTCGCTTGGGTCTGCCTCAGGTGCCAAGCGCGTTGTGGGCTTTGGCGCCGATGGGGTCCGCGCGGACCGCTTCGTGACGCGCAAGGTGATCAAGCCCGTCACGGCATATGTGGCAGCACTCGCGGCCAATGTCCTGGCCACAAGCGATGTTCCGCTCAACGGCCTGCGCGGGCAGACCGTGGCCGGGACGGAAAACGTGGCCGTGGCCGGCATCCGGACGGCCGAGACAAACCTTGGCGACCTGGCGGCCGATGCCGTCCTCTGGGAGGCGCAGCAGCGCGCGGCCGCATACGGCGTGGATGTGCCCACGGTTGGGCTGCAGAACGGTGGCGGCATCCGCAACGCGTCGGTGATCCCCGCCGGGTCCATCACGGAGCTGGACACGTTCAACATCTTCGCCTTTGCCAACTTCATCGCGGTGAAGGAGGACATGACCGCGAGCCAACTCAAGGCTGTGCTGGAGACCAGCGTGTCGGCCGTGGGGAACGGGCGCTATGCCCAGTGGTCCGGCGTGTCGTTCACGTATGACGTTGCGGCGCAGGCGCGGGTCATCGACCCAACCAACTGCGCGGTGTCCAACCCGGGTTCACGCGTGTCCGGCGTCACCGTGGGCGGCGTGCCCATCTTCGACGCCGCGGGCAACGACATCTCCCCCGCCGGCTGGACCGTGGACGTGGCAACCATCGCCTTCACGTTTGGCGGGGGCGACTGTTACGACTTTGGACCCGGCGGGTACACCACCGTGGGCGCCACGTATCAGCAGGCGCTGGCGCACTACCTTGTTGCGGGCCTCGGCGGGCACATCACCGCGGCCGCGTATCCGGTGGGCGGCAACGGGCGCTTCACGCTGAAGTAGCCGCGCGCGGGCGTCCGAGGGCCGAGCTGCCGACGCGGCTCGGCGGCTCGCGGCCCACCGCGCTCACAGCTGGAGGATCCGGAATGTCGGACGGAGGCTGTCGTACAGGCCTTGGTACGCGGGGTACAAGTCGTCGTACCGGCGAGCGGCTGCCATGTCCGGCGCGGTCTCGTGCTTTGCCTGCACCCAGCGCGAGATCTGGGCAAATCCCGAAACTGCGCCCACACCCATGGCGGCCAGGTAGGCCGAGCCCAGTGCTGTGCCAGCGCGCTCGGAGCCTGAGTAGACCGGTATACGGAGCATCGAGGCAAAGATCTCCCGCCATAGGACGCTGCGCGC
>CAIXZV010000192.1 GCA_903924005.1 uncultured Chloroflexota bacterium
GCTTGCCGTCGATCTCGTAGGCGACACAGACCTTGATGGTCTCGATCCCCGAGAGGATGTCCAGCTTGTTGAGCACGATGGCCGAGTTTGAGTTGACGGCCACGGCGTAGCGCAGCGGAACGGTGTCAAACCAGCCGACGCGGCGCGGCCGACCGGTGACGGTGCCAAACTCGCGGCCGCGCTCGGCGATGCCCTTGCCTGTCTCGTCAAAGAGCTCGGTTGGGAAGGGGCCGGACCCGACGCGTGTCGAGTAGGCCTTCATGACGCCGATGACCTCGTCCACCTGGAGCGGGCCGATGCCGCCACCGGTGCAGGCGCCGCCAGCGACGGGGTTGGATGAGGTGACAAACGGGTAGCTCCCGTGGTCCAGATCCAGCAGGGTGCCCTGGGCGCCCTCGAGCAGGACGTGGTCACCACGGCGGAGGGCGTCTTGGACAATCCACGTTGAGTCGTCAAGGTGCAGCCGGAGGCGGTCCCCCCACGCCAGGCACTGCGCCACCAGCGGCTCTACCTCAAACGTGGGCACACCCATCGCGGCAAGCAGCAGGTTCTTGTCCACCAGCGCGCGGGTGATGCGCTCACGCAGCGTGGGCTCGTCCACGAGGTCCTCCATCCGGAGGCCCAGACGCCACGCGCGATCACCGTATGTGGGCCCAATGCCGCGTCCGGTGGTGCCCACCTTGGCATCGGCGAGGCGTGTCTCGTTGCCCTGATCAAGCGCGACGTGGTACGGCATGATCACGTGCGCGCTGCGGCTGACGCGGACCTTGCTGGTATCGACGCCCCGGGCGGCCAGCATGTCCAGCTCCCGGATCAGCGTGGCTGGGTTCACCACCACGCCGTTGCCAATCACCGACGTGATGTGCGGGTACAGCACGCCCGACGGGCACAACTGCAGCTTGACCGTCTCATCGCCAACCACAACGGTGTGCCCGGCGTTGTCGCCGCCCTGATAGCGGACGACGACGGCCACCTGCTCCGCCAAGAAGTCGGTGGTCTTTCCCTTGCCCTCGTCGCCCCACTGGAGGCCGACGATTACTGTCGCTGGCATCTCGGCCCTCCGGACGTGCAAAGACCCCGGTTCCTGCCGGGGTCCTGGATAGACCTCTCCCGCGTCCGCCCACCGAACTCTCGGCGGACCCGGTCCGTGAAGGTCCGCACCCGGTTCACGGGGCGGCACCCTCGACGCGCAATGTCCATTCCCTCCTTCGCGGGTGATGGCCCCGCGCAGCCCCGAGGACCGCCCGAGCATACCAAACGGCGCCTCAACCCGACGGATGCGTTTTGGGGTCAAAGGGTCGCCCGAGGTGTGCAGTGGCCGATAAGGGCGAGTTGAGTGCCGGATAAGTGGTGGTCGCTAGGGTTCGTGGTGCCCGTCGAAGTTGACGGGCGCAGCCGGTCCGCTCTTCTCGGCGGCGCCGGCCCGGGTCAGCCCCGGATGTCGTTGCCCGCCGGCAAGGAACAGGAGACGCGGACCGATGAACAGGGTCCTTCTGACCGGGCGCCTCACACGAGACCCGGAGATGCGCACCACCTCAACGGGCAAGACGGTTGCCCAGTTCGCTGTCGCCACCCATGAGTACGTGGGCGGCGGCAAGGAGAAGTCGGAGTTCCACTCCGTCGTGGTCTGGGGCAAGTTGGCGGAGACCTGCGGCCGCTATCTCGGCAAGGGCCAGCAGGTAGCCATCGAGGGCCGGCTGCAGACCCGCTCGTGGGATGACGCAAACACCCAGCGGCACTGGAAGACGGAGATCGTCGCCGCGCACGTGGAGATGCTGGCCGGGCGCCGGCGCCGGGACTACTCGGCAGAGGCGGCCGCCTCGGCGCTTGAGGCGCAGGCCCAGGCGGCGGGGATCGTTCCGGATGGGGCTGAGCCCGCCGCGGAGGACGCGCCGGACGGCGGCACCTTCAGCGTCACGCCAGCGGCTGACGAGGACGAGGAAGAGGACGAACTGCTCGAGGAGGCTGCCGCGGCCTGAGCGGCTGCGCGAGAGCGGCCCAAGGAGCAAACACCGGCTTGTTGACCCCCGGCGGCGGCGCGGCCCCCCCCTAACGCGTCGCCGCCGGCATCCCCTGCCCGTCCGCTGGCTGGCTGGGGTGGTCAGCGGGTTCGGCGGTGGTCAGTTGTGGTCGGGTGCGGCACAACGTCCGCCCCGCGGGGATCAGCGGGCTCCCGGCACACCCACAATCGGACAAATTCCATTCCTACTGAACAGGCTGGGCCCAATTCCGAACTTCAGGCGCCGCCATTGGCCAGATCCAGGGGTTCAGGTCCCATCAGGCGCCGGTTCACCGTCCCGCGGGCCCTACATCTGGCCCCCAGGAGCCACATGCCCGGTGTGGCGTGCTCCGTGTGCCGGATCTTGTTCATTCGGAGTGAACTTCGCGGGGAGCCGCGGGGTGCGGAGCCTGCTACTCCGGCAGTTGCTCCAGCGTGAGCAGGTCGCCCGTCCGCGGCAGGAAGGACGCGGTGACGCGCGCGTTCTCGCGGATCGCCTCAAACAGACCGGCGCCAACGCGGAACGTCAGCTGACCAACGTACAGCTGGTACCGGCGAGTGCGCGACAGGCCACCCGTGCTGATCCACGTTTCCTTGCGAACCTCGCCCTCCACGGCCTCGGCGCGCCCAGCACGCAGGTCCGCGAGCGGCGGCAGGATCTGGAAGACCAGCAGCACCACGGCCAGCACGGCCACCACGGCGATGCCGATGACAAGCCCCACGGTCCCGGTTGCCTCCGCCCGCGCCATGTAGAGCATGAACGCGAGGGCGCCGCTGACGACATACCCGACGACGCGCAGGATCACGGTCAGACGCAGACGGGCAGCCTGGGTTGGCGCCAGACGCCCGGCGCGGTTCGCCTCGATGGCCACCGGATCGAAGAAGCGCGCAGTCGTCTGCCGCGGACGGCCATGCTCATTCCCCATCTGGTGAGCTCCCGTACAGGGCGCGGCGCGGGATCCCGGTTGCCGCCGCAACACGCTTCGCTGCCTCGCCGCGTGCCGTCCCGGCTGCCACCAGCCGCTCCACCTCGGCCTTGGCGGCCGTGAGGGCGTCTTCGCGCGCCGCTGGGCCAGAGGCCGCGAGATCGGCGGCTTCCATCGCCCAGCCCACCACCACCACAACCTCGCCGCGTGCCGGAATGGAGCCGTCGGCGGCCAGCCCCATCAGCTCGCCCAGCGTGCCGCGCGCAACCTGCTCGTGCATCTTGGTGAGCTCGCGGCACACGGCGCCGGGCCGATCCGCCCCACAGGCCGCGGCGAGGTCCCGCAGCGTAGCGGCGAGGCGTGTCGGCGCTTCAAAGACCACCGTGCCGCGACCGTCGCCCGCAATTGCCGCCAGCCGCTCGCGGCGTTCGCGCCCACTTCGGGGCAGGAACCCCTCAAAGGACCAGCGCGGCCCCGCAAGACCTGCCGACGCCACTGCCGCCAGCACGGACGACGCACCCGGGATGGCCACCACCAGACCGCCGGCAGCCGCCCAGGCAGCCACAAGCCCCTCACCCGGATCGGAGACGACGGGCGTGCCGGCATCGGTGACCTGCGCGAGATCCGCGCCGCCGCCGAGATGGTCCAGAAGCTCGCGCTCACGGGCCGGGCCGCTCTGCGCGTGGTAGGAGATCGTCCGCGTGGTGATCTCGTAGCGGTCCAGCAGCCGACGGGTGATCCGCGTGTCCTCGGCCGCAATCAGCGGCACCGCGCGTAGCGTCTCGAGCGCCCGCAGCGTCACGTCACCAAGGTTGCCGATAGGCGTGGCCACCACGTACAGCGTGCCGCGCGCCTCGCCCATCGTCAGGCCCTCGACGAGCCGGGCCGCCGCCGCGGGTACAGGTAGTCCACCCCCGCGGTCCGCGGACCAAGCTTCGCGATGGGCGGCACCTGCCGCTTGAACTCGGCGCCGGCCACCATCCGGTCCACGCGCTCCACGAGCGCCCTGTCAAAGCCCAGCGCAACCACCTCGTCCACGCTCCGTCGGCGGTCGATGCGCCAGAACAGCAGCCGGTCAAGGACCGGGTACGAGAAGCCCGCTTCGGTCTCATCGGTCTGGCCCGGCCACAGATCGGCCGAGGGCGCCTTGCGGATCACCGCCTCGGGCACGCCCATCGCCGCCGACAACTGCCGGACCTGGCTCTTGTAGAGGTCGCCGATGGGGTTAAACGCGCAGGCCGAGTCGCCGAAGAGCGTTGTGTAGCCGATCAGCGACTCGGTCTTGTTGCCGGTGCCCACCACGAGCCCGCGCCAGCTGACGGACCGGTCGTACAGGGTGGCCATGCGCATCCGCGCCATGAAGTTGCCGCGCCGCAATGCCGATGCCGCCATCGCATCGGCACCGCCTGCACCCATCGCGCCAACGGCGCCATCGACGGCGCCATCGACGCCGCCATCGCCGAAGTAGCCGTCCACCATCGCGGTGATCTCAACCAGCTCCACGGAGCATCCGAGCGCCGCAACCACGGCCTCGGCATCGCCCTGCGAGGCCGGCGACGAGGTCTTGTACGGCATCATCACGCACAGGAGCTTGTCAGCCCCAATGGCCTCTGCCACCAGATACGCCACAAGCGCCGAGTCGATCCCGCCCGACAGGCCAAGCACCGCGCGCTCAAAGCCCGCCTGGCGCAGCTGGCCGCGGATGAACTCGGCGATCAGCCGCCGTGCGATGCCGGTGTCGATCGCCAACTCGGCCGGCAGCTCAAACATCGGCTCGGCCGGCGCGGGATCAGCGCCGGGTGTCTCGGCAGGCTCGCTCACTGTTCCACGGCCACATCAAAACCAGGGACGGCGCCCGGTTCAGCGGTGCTGTCAGCAGCAAGACCGGCGCGCTCAGCGATCAGCCGGCGCCACTCGCGGGCCACCAGCTCAGGTCGCTCGTCGCGCAGCAGCGGCAGCGTGATCCGCTCGCGACGCACGTCCGCGAGGTCCACATCGACGAAATACATCCCCTCGTCAAACATCGGCGCCGAGAAGAGAGTTGCGCCCGCAGGCCCGATGACCTCGGAGCCGCCCCAGAAGGACAGCGATTCGTCAACGCCTACGCGGTTGACGAACACCACAAACGACGTGGTGAGCTGGGCGTACGTCCGCATCAGCGAGCGCCATGACGTCGCCGTGCCCAGGCCAGCCTCGCTGGAGAGCGCAAGGTCTCGACCGGGCGACGACGACACGTTGATGAGGATCTGCGCGCCGTCAAGTGCGAGCAGCTGGGGCGTGGACACGTGCCAGAAGTCTTCGCAGACGGCAAGCCCAACGCCCACGCCAAGACGTGACGGCGTTGCGCGGATGGCGTCACCCGGCGCAAAGAAGCGGCGCTCGTCAAACAGGCCATACGTGGGCAGGAACACCTTGCGGTGGACGTGGCGCAGGTCGCCGTCCTCCATCAGGGCCGCGGCGATAAACAGCCGGTGGTCCGCGGACTCCTCCACAAACGAGACGACGGCCGACATGCCGGGCGCGGTTGCCGCTGCGAGACGCGCCAGACGCGGGTCGTCCAGACGCATGGACACTTCGCCCGCAAGGTCTTGCAGCTGGTAGCCGGTCAGCCCCAGCTCCGGGAACACCACAAGGCCGGCACCGGCCTCGCGGGCCTCGGCAAGCAGGTCGTGATGGCGCGCGAGGTTTGCCTCGAGATCACCGAGGCGGGGCGCGATTTGGGCAAGAGCGAGACGAAGCGGCTGCACGCCGTCGAGTCTAGGCCCCCGGCGCGGGATGCGGCGCCGGGCTTGGGGCCACAGGCGCAGTTGATGCGCTTGGGACCGGGCGCCCGATGGACTGGACCTGCTCGGCCGAGCCGTCCGTCTTCTCGGCGAAGTGGCAGGCGACCTGGTGGTCAACCGCAAGATCGCGCGGCACCGGCGCCTCGGACACGCACTGGTCGGGGTTGCCAAGACGCTCCCGCAGCCAGCAGCGCGTGTGGAAGTGGCAGCCCGACGGCGGGTTCACAGGGCTTGGCACGTCGCCCTGCAGAATGATCCGCCGACGGCTCACCTCGCGGACGGGATCCGGGATGGGGATGGCCGAAAGGAGCGCCACCGTGTACGGGTGGAGCGGCCGGTCATGAAGCTCTTTCGCCGTGGCCAGCTCCACGATGCGCCCCAGGTACATCACAGCGATCCGGTCCGACACGTGGCGGACCACAGACAGATCGTGGGCGATGAACAGGTACGTCAGGCCAAACGAGTCCTGCAGCC
>CAIXZV010000193.1 GCA_903924005.1 uncultured Chloroflexota bacterium
ATCTCGTACGGCCGCGGTCGCACGATTTGCCGTGGCGCTGCTGCCTCCGGAGGATGGTGTCGGCGCGCTTGCGCTTGGCAACGAGAGCGTGGAGTTCGCCGGGTCGGATGCCGATGGCGTGCTCGTCGTGTTCCGGCGGTTCCCAGAGCCGGCGCAGGAGCAGCGGTTCCTGCAGGCGATTTCGCACCTCAGCGAGGCGCACCCGGACACCCGCCTTGAGTTCGCCTCCAAGGAAGAACTCCGAGAGCAGTTGCTGACCGACCTTGCACCGCGACGCCGGGCGGTGGGCATGACCGTCTTGGCCGGGCGCGTGGACCGGACCTTTCCGGACCGCACGGTCCACGGGGACGTAGACGGGCAGCCGCTTGGACGCCTCAACGACGGCGTCCCGACACCGAGCACGCGTCGGCTGCGCCTGCTCGCCCGTCGGTATGGCCTGCGCAAGATCACTGCGTTTGGCTCGGCAACGCGAGCGGACTTCCGGCCGGACTCGGACCTCGATCTGCTGGTGGAGCTCGCGCCCGGCGCCAACCTGACGCTTGCGGAGCGCGTGAGCCTCATCGTGGATGTGGAGTGCCTGTTCGCCCGAGACGTGGACCTGCTGACAGCGCCCCCGCGACGAGCGGCCCTGGCCGGGCGGATCAGCCGAGACGCCGTTGTGCTCTATGACGCCGCGCGATAGGGAGTCGTTAGGCCGGATCCTCGAATGCATCGAGGCCGCGCGTGTACGCACGACGAGGCGGGTCGAACTGGTCCGAGGACGGCATGGTCCTCGACGCCATCGCCAAGCGAATCGAAGAGGTCGGCGAGATCGCCAAACGGATCAGCGCAGACACGATCGCCGCGATGCCCGAGGTGGACTGGCGCGGCGTGCGCGGGATCCGCAAGATCCTGGCCCACGACGACGCGGATGTGGACGCCGACGTCCTCGCTGACGTGCTTGCGAATGCGCTGCCGGGCCTCCGGGCGGCCGCCGAGCGGATGCTCGAAGCAGGCGCGTAGGCCCGCCCACATGTGGGACTTCTCATCTGCCGAGGCGGTCCGAAGGAGCCCGCCGTAAGGTTCCCGAAAGGCTCCCGAAGCCAGTCTCATGGCACGCAATCCACCCGGGTTGCAGACCACCAAGACTGCAAAGGAGCAACGCCTTGCGCAAGAACATCGCCGCTGGGATCGTCGCCAGCGCACTCCTCATCAGCACCGCCGGTGCCACCCTCGTCCTTCCCTCCCTGGCTGCCGCGGCAGATCCCACGGCCGCGCCGACCGCCAGCGCCGGCACCACAGCCAACCCGAACACCCCGAACGGCAACTGCGATCTGGGCGAGCACGGCGGCCGGGGCGGCCGGGGCGGGTTCGACGCAGCCGACCTCGCCGCCGCCGCAAAGGCCCTCGGCATGACCGAGGCCGACCTCACCACCGCGCTCACCAGCGGCAAGACCCCGGCTGAAATCGCGAAGGCTCAGGGCGTTGACCTCCAGAAGGTGATCGACGCGATTGTGGCGGTCGAGAAGACTGAAATCGCCGCCGCCGTCACCGCGGGGACGATGACGCAGGCTCAGGCTGACGAGCATCTCACCAACCTGACGACGCACGTGACCGACGAGGTCAACGGCCTGGCCGGCGGGCCGGGCCGTGGTGGCCACGACGGCATGGGCAAGGGCGGCCCCGGCGGCCCCGGCGCCGACGACGTGACCGCGGCGGCCAAGGTCCTCGGCATGACCGACGCCGACGTCACCACCGCCCTCCAGAGCGGCAAGACGCTGGCGGCGCTGGCCACCGACAAGGGCGTGGATCTCCAGAAGGTGATCGACGCGATGGTCGCCGCCGACAAGGCCGAGATTGCCGCCGCCGTCACGGCGGGGACGATGACGCAGGCCCAGGCCGACCAGCGCATCGCCAACCTGGCCGCGCACGTGACCGACGAGGTCAACGGTGTGGCCGGCGGGCCGGGCGGCATGGGCGGCGGTCGCGGCCACGGTGGCCACGGCCCGGACGGCGCCCCCGGCACTGCACCGAGCAGCGGCACCGGCGGCTGATGCTCCAGCAGTACCCACTCACGGCCCGGGGCACGGCACACGCCGACTCCGGGCCGTTTCGATTCCGACTGGTATATCCTTTACTCATGACGCATCTGGTAAAGCACACGCGACGCGCGGGCCGAACTCGGGTGAGCGCAAAGAACCAGGTAACCATCCCCGTTGAGGCGCTCCGCGGCGCGGGGATCCGGATTGGCGACGTCCTGCGCGCCGAGGTGCGCGGACCGGGCGAAGTTGCGCTGGTCCGCGATGACGACCCGCTCGCTCGTCTGGCCGGGGCCCTTACTGGCGTCTACGAGCCTGGCGAACTCGACAGGCTTCGCGACGAGTGGGACTGACTGTTCTCGACGCCGGCGTCCTGATCGCCGTGCTCGATTCCGGCGACGTCCACCACAAAGCAGCCCTGCGCGCGGTCCGCGCGGCGCGCGAGGCGGGCGAGACGCTAGTCCTGCCTGCCTCGGCCTACGCGGAGATGCTGGTTTCGCCGTTCCGGCGCGGTCCAGAGGCCGTCGCCCTGGCAAACGCGCTGGTTGACGAGCTCCCCGCCCGGATTGAGCCCGCAACACGCGAGATCGCAACCCGTGCGGCCTCGCTTCGGGCAGCCCATGGTCGGGGCCTTCGGCTGCCGGACGCACTGGTCATCGCGACGGCGATGGCCGTTGGCGCGGCCCGGGTGATCACCACGGATGCGCGCGGGCCGGAGATGGGCATCGATGTGACTGTGGTGGCGGGCGCCTGACGCGGCGGCAGGGTGACTGCGACGTTAGTTCAGGGCGTCATCGCTCCGGTCCGTCCTCCACCGGTCGTCGCCACAAGGCGAAGCCAAGCAACACCTCGAGGATGGCGCTGCCGCCGAACAAGGCGGCCTGATCGGCGTGGCCGCTTGTCAGGCCGTTCCACGCAATCCAAATCTGGAAGGCCACGACGAGGATGCTCGTCAACGGGACTGCCCTGCCAGACTCCCCCGGGCGCCTTGGCCGCGGGCTGATGGAGGCGTGCCACCACCAGTCCGGGCGGAAACGGCGCCCCGACCATCGGGCCGTCTGGCCGAGCTGGATTGCGACGAGGGCTACACAGATCAGGGCCGCAAAAACCATCTTCTCCACGGTCTGCCTCCCCAGTGCCCAACCAGCCAGCAGCTCGATAGCTGCGTGTGCCCGTCCTACTCCTCGGCTGCCCGCGGGTATGTGCCTAGGATGCGGACCACCTCGGTCTCCTCGGCCAGCGCGGCGAGGGCATCGGCGCAGGCGGGCGACGCGGGGTCACCGTCGAGGTCAACCCAGAAGAGGTATTCCCAGCGCGACCCGCGCTCCGTCCACGGACGCGACTCGAGACGCGACAGGTTCAGCCCACGCGTGGCGAACGCGCCCAGCGAGCGGTGCAGCGAGCCCGCCACGTTGCGCACGGCAAACACCAGCGACGTCCGCGCAGGCCCAGCCACGGCAACCGGGGCAGCCGCGGCCTGCACAAGAGCCGCCGCGCCGCGCCGCGTGATCACCGCAAAGCGCGTGCGGTTGTTGTCACCGGCCTGGATGTTGTCCGCCAACACCTCCAAGCCGTAGATGGCGGCCACGCGAGCAGAAGCAACGGCCGCCGCACCACGCTCGCCACGCTCGGCGACCTGCTTGGCGGCCCCGGCTGTGTTGTACGTGGTCTGGATGGTCCACGGCCGTGAGCGCAGGAACTCGTCCGCCTGGGCGAGCGCAGCCGAAATCGAATAGACGCGCTCAATCGTGTCGAGCCGCTCCCCAGGCAGTGCCAGCAGCGCAAGGCGCACGGGCACGGTCACCTCGCCCGCAATTGGCAGGTCAAAGGCCCAGAGCAGGTCCAGGTTCTCGCGGATGGTCCCAAGCAGGGAGCTCTCCACGGGGACCACGCCGGCATCGGCCGCCCCGTCGCGGACGGCCTCAAAGACGGCGCGGAACGAGGACATGGGCAGCGCATCGGGCTCGGCGAAGAAGCGGAGCACAGCCTCCTCCGCGAAGGCGCCGGGCTCGCCCGTGTACGCCACGCGGATCCGCGCGCCAGCGGCGCCCGCACCGCTCACGGCCGACGCCCCGAGATGATCTGCATCGCCACCGGGATCGCGTAGCCGACGGGCCGGCGATGCACCGCCGCAAGCACCTCGAAGGCGGCGTGGATCTGGCCGCGGATGGGCTGCGGCTGGCGCGTGATCATCGGCGGGATGCGCACCGCAGACTCCATGACGCCGTCCCAGAGCGTGTCGAGATCCGGGACCAGCGCCTCAAACATGATCCGGCTATAGCCGATGTCGGTGAACCCGGCGACGGCAAACAGCCCGCGCAGTTCATCGCCCGAGCGGAAGTGCGCTGGGCCCGCGGGCAACTCCGGCGGCATCGACGCACCCGCGGCGGTCACGGCATCGGTGAACAGGCCCAGGAGCCGGTTGTGCCGCGGGATGTCCCAGGTGGCCAGAGCCACCCGTCCGCCGGGTCGGAGCACGCGCCACGCCTCGGCCATAGCCGCCTCCGGGCTGCCCAGGTGGCTCAGGACAAAGCCGCCAACCACGGCGTCAAACGCGCCTTCGCCTGCGGGTATGGCCTCAAATGAGCCCACACGGAACGGGATTGACGGGTTTGAAAGCGCAGCCCGGCGAACCATCGAGGGCGCTACGTCGATGCCCACGGTGTCTGCGCCCAGCGCGGCGGCCGCGGCGGCGAGATCGCCCGGTCCAGACCCCACGTCCAGCACCTGGAGCCCGCTTCCAACCCCGGCGGCCGCCAGCATGGACCCGTTGGCGCGCGACGTCAGGGAGCGCAGAAAGCCATAGGATCCGGCCACGGCCTCCCAGGCTTCAAGCTCGAAGCGGTTGAACGCCTCGGGGTCAAGCGTGGCGGCCCAGCCCCCGCCGGCCGTGGCGGCCGAGGCGCCGGCGCCGGCCGAGGCGCCGACACAGGCGCTGCCGGCACCCCCGGCACCCGCGCCGCCTAGCGGTTGAACCACGCCGTCGTGTCAATCGTGGGCTCGTCGCCCAGCTCGGCGCCCACAGCGCCCTCATCGGCCCCTGCCGCGCCGCCGCGCCGGGCAGACGCCTCAGCGGCAGCACCGGCCCAGGACGCCGCGCCCAGCATCGCGTTGATCGCTGTCACGTACGCCTCCACGGACGCCGCCACGATGTTGGTGGACGCAATCTCGCCCGTGAACCGCCCGTCCAGCCGCGCACCCACGGCCACAGCCGGCGGCGCGATCTGCACGGTGACCCGGCCTTCTGCATCCGGCCCCTCAGCCAACGCGTGGACGTCATAGGCGAGCAACCGGGGCTGCCCGCCCAGCACGTCACGAAGAGCACTGTCCACAGCCTTGAACAGCGCGGCCACAGCGCCGTCCCCCTCGGCTGAGGCCTGCCAGTCATGGCTGCCCGCATGGAGCACCACGGCCGCCCGGCTGTTCACGTTGGACCCGGACGTGACGGTCCAGCGCGCAAGCCCGATAGGTTCGGGGCGCCCCGCGTCACTCATGCTGTCGGCTCCTGCCCTTCGGCCGCGTGGCCATTGCTGGTGGTGAAGTGGCGCTCATCGCGGCGGCGAAGCTCTGTACCGGACTTCCAGATTGCGTACTCCAGCGAGTCCGCGAGCGCCTGCGCCGATGCCGCGATGATGTTCGTGTCGCTGCCCATGGTGGACCAGGTTCGGTTGCCGTCCTGCGAATCGATGATGACGCGTGTGCGGGCCGCAGTTGCGGTGACACCGTCAAGGATGCGCACCTTGTAGTCCACAAGGTGGACGTTGTCCAGCCACGGGTAGAACGCGCGAAGCGCCTTGCGGAGCGCGCCGTCCAGGGCGTTGACGGGGCCGTTGCCGTCGGCTGCGGTGTGCAGCACCTCGCCATCCACCTGCACCTTGACCGTGGCCTCCGCAAGGAGCTCGCGGCCAGACCGCTGCTCCACAAGACAGGTGTAGTCAACGATCTGGAACGGCGCGACATAGCCGGGCGAGTTGCGCCGGATCAGCAGCTCGAAGCTTGCCTCGGCGCCTTCAAACGCCTGCCCCTCGTTCTCAAGGCGCTTGATGAGGTTTGAGAGCTCCCGCGCGTCGATGACGCCATCAAGCTCCAGCCCAAGCTGGCGGGCGCGGATTGACGTGTTAGCCCTGCCGCCCAGCTCGCTGACAACCAGACGCCCGGCGTTGCCGACGGCCGTGGGATCCACGTGCTGGTAGCTGTGCTCCACCTTGGCCACGGCTGCACCGTGGACGCCGCCCTTGTGAGCGAAGGCGGACCGGCCCACGTACGGCTGGTAGTCGTTGGGGTTGACGTTGGCGATCTCCGCCACAGAGCGCGACAGGTCGGTCAGCGCCGCGAGATCCCCGCCGCCAAGCGGCAGGAGGACGTTGTCCGTCTTGAGCGCAAGGTTGGCCAGGATCGAGACCATATTGGCGTTTCCGCAGCGTTCGCCATAGCCGTTGATGGTGGCCTGGACGTGGCGGACGCCAGCCTGAACTGCGGCGATGGAGTTCGCCACGGCAAGCTCGGCATCGTTGTGCGTGTGGATGCCCCAGATCACAGGCGGAGCGCCGGGGTCGCCCTCAAGCGAGGTGCGGACGTCACGCAGGACGTTAACCAGCTGTCCGGTGAGGGTGCCGCCGTTGGTGTCGCACAGGACCA
>CAIXZV010000194.1 GCA_903924005.1 uncultured Chloroflexota bacterium
AACATCTGCGAGCGCCTGTGGGTTGTGGGTGACGGGCTGGCCGAGCCGTTTGACGGTGGCTACAAGGCCTGGCGTGCTGCCGTGGCAGACGGCTGGACCATCGAGGGCGAGGCGGCCAGGCGCGCCAACCGCATTCGGCCCAGCTCCATGGCGCCAAAGGGCGCGCTGCCGGCCAACCCATCGGGCCCCAGCGCGAAGACCGCGGTGGCCGCAGCACCCGGTGCGGAGGTGGCCGCCGTCAAGACACGGCGAGCGGTTGCTCGTCCGAAGCTGTCCAAGGACGCGTATCGTCGGCGGAGCGAGGCGCTCGATGCCGAGCTGTCCAGGCTGGGGCTGCGCAAGACGCAGCTGGAGTTGGCGATGACGACGCCATCGGTGGCCGCCAACTTTGTCGAGATGCGCCGCGTGACCAGCGAGCTAGCCGATGTTGAGCGGGCGCTGGCCGAGGCCGAGGACGCGTGGCTGGTGATGGAGGAGCAGGCGCCGTGACCGGTCGACTGGCGCAGACGCAGACGAGCACTGGACGCACCCTGCGGATCGGCGTCACGGGGCCAATCGGCTGTGGCAAGTCGCAGGTTGTTCGCTGGCTCGCCGAGCTTGGCGTGGCCGTCGTTGACGCGGACGCGATCTCTCGGAGTGTGACCTCGCCCGGGCATCCGGCGCACGATGTGATTGTTCGCCGGTTTGGCGCCGATGTGATGGCTCCGGACGGGACGCTGGACCGTGCCGCGCTTGCGCGTATCGTGTTTGCGGATCCTGCAGCGCTGCGCGAACTGGAGTCAATCGTGCATCCTGCAGTCCGCCCGCGGATCCTTGAGGCAATTGACGCCGCCGAGCGCGATGGGGCCCCAGCCGTTGCGGTTGAGGCGATCAAACTGGTAGAGGGCGGCCTCGCAGCGCTCTGCGATGAGGTGTGGCTGGTTGTCTGCGATCCCGCATCCCAGCTGGAGCGCCTCGCGGGGCGGGCCACGTCACCGGCCGACGCAGAACAGCGCATCGCCGCGCAGGCCGGTCTCGCGGATCGTCTTCGGCCCGCGGCCACGCGCGTCCTTGACACGACGGGGGGCTTGGCTGCGTCACGCGCGATGGTCACGGAGGCGCTGGCCCAGGCGATCGCCGGGGCCCGCTGAGGTCAGGGGACGATCAGGTGCACCGGGTTGCCGCGGACGCTGACGAGCCACGTCGTGGTGTCGTTGGCTGAAGCAACCGTGTACTTCATCTTCCACCACCCCGGTGCGGGATCGCCTGCAGGCTGCAGTCCGCTTGCTCCGTACGTGCTTGGAAGCGGGATCAGGATCCGCACCCACGAGTTCTGGTAGAACGTGCCGCCGGACGTGAGGTTCTGGCCACACGCTGGAGACCCGCCTGTCGGCGGAGTCCCGCCTGTTGTGCCGTATGTCTGCAGACAGGTGCCGCTGCCGGTCTTGTTGGCCGTCGCATTGGCGTCGGTGGTCCACGTGAACGAGGCGTAGTTGTTGGCGATGCTCCCGTCTGGACTCAGGATCTGGAGCCATGACCTCTGGCCCACGTCGCCGGGGTCAAACAGGTCAATCTCCAGCGTCTTGCCGGCGCCGATCTGGCGGCTGATCTGGGCTAGATAGAACGTTTGCGTGCCGCTGTCGACGTTGGCGTACGTCTCCATCCGTCCGTTGCCATAGAGCCGCGGACCGGAACCGCCGCTGGCGCCGCCGGTGACCTCAAGCGAGAACATGTTCTCGAAGCTCTGCGAGATGTTGTGGCTCACGTCGCCCGGCTTGGTTGGGGTCACCCGAACCCGGTAACTTCCGGCGTTGAGGTTTGTGGCGATGGGCCACCACTTGTTGTGCCAGTACCCGCCGTTGGAGGTCTCCGAGATGGCGCCCGTCTTGCAGTCCGTGTAGCCCGCTGGCGATCCCTGGTCTGTGTAGTTGGTCAGGGTTGCGCTTCCATAGGTTGTGCTGGTGTCAATCCTGTTCTCGTTTTCGAACAGGGTCCCCGACTCCGCCACCTTTGTCCAGGTTGCGGGCTTGAGCGGCAGGTTGTTCGTGTTCCAGAGCTGGTAGTACGTGGAAGCGCCGGCAGGGTTGTTGGGTCCGAGCCAGTGGTCGCCCGTGCCAGCATGTCCGCCACCCGTGGTCTTGGTGGCGGTGGCGCAGAAGGTGGGATCAAAGATCCAGATGGTGGCGCCGTTGCCCGGCACATCCACGGTGTAGTCGTAGCCATCGGGATCGTATTGGCTGTTAAGCGTGGGTTTGCCGTCGTAATACGTGGCGAAGGCGTCACCGGTTGAGCGGTTGGAGCCCTGGCCCTCAACGGCGCCAAAGAACCCTTGCGAGGCGAGCGTCCCGCTGACGGCGTCGGGCTGGGCAGAGCAAGCGCCGGCCACGCTGCACAACTGGTAGGTGCCGTAGTAGGCCAGCGGGCTCCCCATGGGGACCGGCAGCTCGTACTGGGCCTTGGAGCTCCGAGTGGCTGTGATTGTGGAGATCCCGACGAGACGCATGAAGAATGTGCCCACCGGGGCGCTGATTGAGACGTTGAGCTGGCGGTCGTTGCCGTCGTCCGTGGAGATGCAGATGCCGGGAACACTCGTTGGGAGGTTGGCGGAACTGCAGCCGCTGGTCCCGCTCATGCCGTTCTGACCCGCGGCCGTGACAGCGTCGGCGCGCGCCGAGACGATATCGCCAGGCAGGCTCACAACACCCGCCAACGCGGCCGCATCGGCAGCGCGCTGCACGCGCAGCGAGTTCACCCAGTACCACGAGATGTCGATGACGATCGCCATCATGCTGAGCATGACCATCAGGGACATGACGAAGATCACAAGGATCTGACCCCGCGCGACGAGCTTGTTGGAGCCTGTGGCGGGCTGCGTGTCGGTTTCACCGTGCGCACGCGTCGCGCTCGGTCGGTCTGCATCCAGCATCCGATGCACGGCGTTCTCCTAGGACGTTGGGTTGAGATCCATCACCGTCTTGTCGGTGATGGACAGTGTTGGGGAGCCGCCTCCGAACATCCCGAAGATGCGCGCAAGGGGCGTCTGGAACGTGTAGGTGTAGGTCACGCTGACGCCAACCGAGTCGATCGTGCCGCCGTTGCTGCGCGCGCATGCCTTCCATGTGTCTGAGTCCGGATACGTCGCGTCCGCAAAGTTGAGCTTGTCGGTGGTGCCCGCGGGTGTCGGCCCCGTTCCGAGCGAGTAGAGCCACGTGTTGTGGAGGTTCTGGTCGTCGGCTCCGGTTGTGGGGTTGGCCTTGTAGATGACG
>CAIXZV010000195.1 GCA_903924005.1 uncultured Chloroflexota bacterium
AGGTTGTGGGTTCGAATCCCACCACCCCGACCACCTTCACGCCAGCGGCGCTGGTGCATTGGCTTGACATCAGACATACCTCTGATGCCTTCCGCCCATGACCACTGCGACCGCCTCCTTCACGGACCTCCTGCGCAGCCCCAATGAGGTCACTGGTCGCGTTGTCGCGGGCGATGTGATCCTTCGCCGCCGTGATGCGGAAGACCTCGTGCTCACACTACCCCGGCGCTGCGCGTGCCTGTTACGAGGCGCTCGCCGCGGATCCCTTGGCCCGGTCCAGCCGCCAGGGGCCGCTCCACGGTGCGCTGGGGATCCGGTGCATCGGCACACACATACACTCGCTGGCAATACGAGGTGACCGGCGGCGGGCGAGTCTGGTAGTGCCCGGACGTTGTGAGGCACATTGTCTGGGTCACGGAGGTGCACCTTGGCGCACCCAGCCGGACGCACCGAACCAAAGGGCCGAGGTAGCAGGAGCAGGACCGTGAACCTCGACGCGCGCCAGGTCATCGAGCTGCTTGGCCTCGTCCCGCTGCAGCCAGAGGGCGGCCACGTAGGCGAGACGCATCGAGACGCCAACGCCTCGGCGATCTACTACCTGATGGAGCACCCGGACTTCTCGGGCCTCCATCAGCTTGAGCACCTTGAGATCTGGGCTCACCACGCGGGCGCGCCGGTGAAGATGCTGCTGATCGATAGCGCCGGCGTCGTCAGCGAACCCGTCCTTGGCTCGGACCTGAGCGCCGGGGAGCGGCCGCAGGTTGTTGTGCCTGCGGGAACGTGGCAGGCAGCCGAGCCGATGGGCCCGTGGAGCCTGACCTCCACCGTTGTGGCACCGCCGTATACGGACGACATCGTGACGTTTGCCACGCGGGCCGACATGGCGGCGCGTTGTCTGGGAACGGATGCACAGCAGGACCGGATCGCGCGCCTCTGCCGAGGCTGACCAAGCGGCTGCTACATTCGGTGAGCCCAGCCCCGCACACCCAAGGTCGCCCGAATGCCCCGTCTGTCACCCGCCCGCCTCGCCTCCGTTGCCGCAGTTGCCGCAGCCGCCGCGCTCACGATTGCCCTTGCCGCCTGCGGCGGGTCTGCCGCCACGCCCGCACCCTCCGCTGGACCCACGGGCATCATCCGCGAGAACCTGGGCAGCTCGCTCCCGGGCAACGCCACCGGTGAGCGCCTGACCCTGTGGCACTACATCATCCCCGCGGGCTCCAAGCTAGCGCCGCACTACCACCCGGGCTGGCAGATTGCGCGCATCGCCGCGGGCACCCTCACGTACACGGTCCTCACGGGCAAGGTGGATGTCCAGCGGGCCAACGGCGCCCAGGAGTCATACCCGGCCGGTCAGACAATCCAGCTCAACACCGGCGACTCGGTCCTGGAGAACCCCGACGAGCACCACAAGGCCGAGAACGCCGGCACCGTGGCCGTGGAGCTCTTGGCAACCAGCCTGCTGACAGACGGCGCTGACGTGGCCATCCCGGATCCGTCGCCAGCCAACTAGGCCTGACGGGCCGACGCGCCGCGCCGGCGGCCGAGCGGCAACAGCCCAACAACCATTGCGCAGCCGGTGATGATCACGGCGCCGCCAACCAGCTGCATGGGCGTGAGTGGCTCGTGGAGCAGCACCGCGCCCACAAACACGGCAATCACGGTCACCGCAAACTCCACGCTGATGGCCAACGTCGCCCCCACCTCGGCCACAAGGCGGAAGTAGAGGACGTACGCAAGCGAGCTGCACATGGCCGCAAGCAGCACCAGAAACCCGGCGTCGGCCAGCTGCGGCACCGTTGGCACCGGCACGGCCAGCAGCAGCGGCAGCGTCATCGCCCCGCCAAAGAAGAAGCTGGCGATGGTCTGCTCCCACGACCCGACGGTGCGCAGGTGGCGGTGGGCGTAGTTGCTGCCAAACGCGGCAAACGCCGAACCTGCCAGCGAGCTGGCGCAGCCCAGGACAAACACCGGCGTCACCGGGACGGCCGGGAAGCCCACCAGCAGCACGATGCCCGCCAGACCAATGAAGAGGCCCACGATGGCCGATCGCGCCACGCGTTCCACCCCGAGGCTGCGGCCGATCACCAGCGAGAACAGCGGGATTGACCCAACAAAGATGGCGGCCATGGCGGTGCCGATGCGCGGCGTGGCAAACGAGAGGCAGACAAGCTGGCCCGCAACGGTGGTGGCCCCAACCACGGCGAGGGGCCGCCAGTTGCCAAACCGCAGCACACGCCCGGTGGCACGGGCGATGACCAGCAGGATGGCGCTGGCGATGAGCGCCCGGAACGCCACGGCGCCAATCCAGCCAAACGCCGCCACAACGTGCAGCACCAGCACGAACGACGCACCCCAGATGAGCGCCAGTGCGACGTAGTCGGCCATTTGGCGGCGATGCATCGGTGGATGGTATCGGCCGGGCTGGCATCAAACGGTTAGCATTCGCCGCGCCGGGCGCGCTGCGTCGGGCAGGGGTAGGGGATGGAGGGCGACGTGCGCCGGTTGCGCATCCTGGTCATGAGTCTTGGCGTCTCGGCCACCGTGCTGTTGGCCCGCTATCTCGCGCACGATGTGCTGGGTCTCACCAGCAGCCTCGTGTGGGATGACATGCAGGTCATCACCACAGGTGCCGCGGTGATCACCGGCCTGATGCTCGCGGGCGTCCTGCGCGAGTACGGCGACGCCCAGCAGCTCCCCACCCAGGTCGCCAGCTCGCTGGCAACGCTCGACAGGCTCATCCGCAACACGGCTGCGCTGGCGGACTTCGACGCCTCCAAACAGACCGCCGAGGTCTTGCGCCTGACCAACCTCATCGCGGACTGGCTCTACTCCAAGGAGGCGGACGTGGAGATCTCAGCCTCCATCGATGAGCTGCGCGCCATGATGGTGGACGTCCAGAAGGCAGGCGCGTCCGACATGTACCTGGGCCGGATGCACAACGAGCTGGGCGTCATCGACGCTGGCGTGGACCGGATGATGGCCATCCGCAACTCGCTCTACCTGCAGAGCGGCTACACCCTCATGTACGTCCTGACGGGCATCGTGATCGTGCTGCTGATCTTTGTGGACTTCGGGCGGACTGGCCTCGCGCCATGGCTGATGTCCGGCTCGCTCACGATGATCTACGCCTACTTGATCCTGCTGGTGCGCGACCTGGACAACCCCTTCTCCTACGGGCGGCGGGCCGGAGCCGCCGAAGTTGACCTATCGGCGCTGCGCATGGTGAGCGACGAGCTGCGGTCCCGCAGCTGACCCATCCGGCGCGACCGGATGGCCGAACAAGTGGGCACAACCACCTTCGCCCACCCGAGAGAGAGCCCATGACCGCAACGCCTATCGATCCGGCCCGGAGCCGGTCGCTCACCCGCTGGAACCGCGTGCTCGCCGTGCTGCACTTCCTGCAGTTCGCGGCCATGATCGCCGTCGGCTCCACCGCCACGCGGTTTGCGCCGTTCGTGCCCACGGTCAAGCCCATCCTGACCAACGGCAAGTTCAGCGGCATCGAGCAGACGCAAGTCCAGATGTTCGACATTCCGCTGGCCTGGTTTATCGCCAGCTTCTTCCTGATGAG
>CAIXZV010000196.1 GCA_903924005.1 uncultured Chloroflexota bacterium
GTACCCACAGCGTCTCGGCCGCCCGCCACCTCCGGGCCACCGGAAGGCAGCTGAGCTCCCCGGCACGGGCTCGCGCGGCTTCGGCCGCGACTCCACCAGCGCCGGCGTCGGGACCCGTCCGGATCTCCGGCGACACGCACCTTTCCATCCCCCCATAACGCTGCCATTCGCGCGCACCCCGATGCACGCGATCAGGCGAGACGCGCCGCCGCCACGACGTGGACGGGAGGCCCGGCCGGAACACGGCCGTCGCGAGGAGTGCTCCTCGACGGTCCGGATCCCCCGGTCGGCCCCGCCCACCCCTGGGCGCGGCGCGATCTGGATCCGGCTCGTCGGGCGCTCCCGCGCCGACGGCTCGTCGTCTCCCGCCCGGGACTCCCACCGCACGTAGCTGGTGGCGGATGACATCCGCGCCGGAACGGATGTGATGCCCCGGAGGGCAACGATCACGAGCCGGCGGCCTGCGCGCCCGCCGGCGCTCGACCACCCGGTCGGGCCACCCGCGCTGGACCGGGCCGATCTCGCCGATCGCCACCCCGAGTGCAGCGTGCCGCGCCTGCACCCGCCTGCCCGGGCCGCCGTCTCACCGGCTGCCTGCGTACACTCGGCCTCGCGCCCCGGCCGGTATCCCCCACCGGCCGGGCGCAGTCGCTCCGGTCCTACGAGCGCTTGACCGAGCTGAACGTGTCGTTGAACGCCCCGATGCTCGAGGCGGCCTGGTTGCAGCAGAACGACCATGTCGACCCGCCGTAGAGCCAGTCGGTGTGGAACGTCCCCGACACGGCATTGACGGCAATGAAGGAGCTGATCCGGTCGTTCCAGCCGATGGTTGCGAGCATTGAGTAGTCCTGGGACACCACCATCGCGCCGCCGCCGTAGCTGGTGTTCTCGAAGATCTCGACGTAGGCGGTGCTCGCCGTCGCGGCCAGCGGACCCGAGGCGGCGGCCGCCACGGCCGACTGAAGGTCGCCCTCAGTCGTGAAGCAGTGGATGCGCGGATAGTCCAGATCGTGGCAGTGGACCGACCCGACCTGCTCGAGGGCGATCGCTCGGCCGTCAAGATCGGCACTGAGGGTGCCGGCAGACGTGGAGGCACGAGCCGGAGCCGCGGCCGGGGCGCTGGCGGCGATCGCGAGCACCGCCGCCGCCATCAGGGCGATACGATGCCTGGTCTTGGGCGCATGCATGCTTCGGCTGGGCCTGGGGGCCCGATTCGCCCACACCGCATACGTTGCCGCCACGGTTCACGCCTACCCGGGTTGCCGGGGCTTCACAACCCGGAGGGACCTGACTTGTCGGACAGCGCTCCCGCACTTGAGGCGAGCGGCCTCGGCAAGCGGTACGGACGCGGCCGGCCGGCCCTCGACGGCGTCGACCTGGCCGTGCGCCGCGGCGGCCTGACCGCGCTGGTCGGCCCGAACGGCGCCGGGAAGTCGACGCTGATGAAGGCGTGGGTGGGGCTCGAGCGCCCGTCGGCCGGCAAGGTGCATGTCTGCGGCATCGACCCGTGGCGCGACCGCCCGGGGGCCGTCAGGCGCTTGGCGTATGTTCCGCAGTCGCCGGCCCTGTACCGCGGCCTGACCGTGGCCGAGCACCTGGCATACGCCGAGGCCCTGCGGCCCGGGTTCGACCGGCGGCTCGCCGAGCGCCGCCTCGACGACCTGGGCGTGCCGCTCGGCCAGCGCGCCGGCACGCTGTCGGGCGGGCAGATGGCCCAGACCGGGCTGGCGCTCGCCCTGGGAACCCGGGCGCCGGTGCTGGTGCTCGACGAGCCCCTGGCGAGCCTCGACCCGCTGGCGAGGCGGGACTTCCTCCACGTGCTCGGCGAGGCGGTCGCCACAGGGGACGTCACCGGCATCCTGTCGTCCCACGTGGTCAGCGACATCGAGCAGGCCTGCGACCGCCTCGTGGTGCTCGGGGCGGGGCGCCTGGTCCTCGACGCGTCCCTGGCCGACGCCCTCCGCGACCACGTCGTCACGGAGGGCCGGCCGCCGTCCGCGCCGGGCGGAGGGCACGTCGCCTCGTTCTCTGGGGCCCGCCGGGAGGCGCTCGACCTCTGGCGGCTCTCGGCCGGCAAGGGTGCGGATCCGGCCGATCCTCGGGCCGCCACGCTCGAGGAGGTCGTCATGGGGTACCTGGCCGCTTCGCGCCGCGAGCAGGCAGCGCCGTGAGGGCCCGGGCGTGGGTGGACTTCCGGCTGCACCGGTTCGAGCTGGTCGCCGTCTGGCTCGGCGGAGCCGTGCTGGCGGTCGCCGCCATGCTCATCGCCGCGCAGTTCCGCGCCGTGAACAGATCGGAAGAGCGTCGTGTAGGGAAAGAGTGTTCAGAGCCGTGTAGATCTCGGTGGTCGCCGTATCATTAAAAA
>CAIXZV010000197.1 GCA_903924005.1 uncultured Chloroflexota bacterium
CAGACGGCCGCGTCCTCACCACCGCCCACAACCTGCGCGGCAGCGAGACCACAGTGCGCTTCGCCGATGGCCGCACCGCGCGCGGCACCGTTGCCGGCGCCGACTGGGACGGCGACCTCACGGTTGTCGAGGTCGACACCGCGGGCGCCACGCCGCTCGCGTGGTCAGACGCCCCGGCCACCATCGGGACGCCGGTCTTTGCCGCGGCTGCATCGGCTGCGGGCGGCGTCCGCGTGTCCGTGGGCTTCGTCTCCTCGGTTGCCCAGGCGTTCCGTGGCCCGGGCGGTCGTCGCATCGACGGCTCGCTGGAGCACACCGCGCCGCTGGCGCCCGGCTCCTCCGGTTCGGCGCTGCTTGACGCTGACGGCAAGCTGGTTGGCCTAAACACCAACCGGGTGGGCGAGGGGTTCTACCTTGCGCTCCCGGCCAGCGCATCCGTCCGTGCCCGCGTTGAGGCGCTGGGCCGTGGCGAGACGCCCGCACGTCCGCGGTTGGGCATCGCCGTGGCGCCCGCCCATGTAGCTCGGCACCTGCGACGCGCAACCGGGCTTCCGGAGCGCGACGGCATCCTGATCCGCGAGGTTGAGGATGACAGCCCGGCCGAGGCCGCGGGTCTGACCCAGGGCGATCTGCTGGTGGCTGCGGGCGGCAAGCCGATTGCGGACCTTGACGACCTCCACGCGGCGCTGGCCAATGGGCTGCCGCTGGACCTGGTGCTGGTCCGCGGCACCGAGGAGCGGACCGTGACCGTGACGGCTCCGTCGGCTCCGTCGGCTTCGTCGGATCCCGCCGCCAGCTAACCCTCGCTACACCTCGGGCGTCAGCGCCGAGGCAATAGTGTCCACAAACGCCTCCGGGGCGTCGGCCATCATCATGTGGCCGGCGCCCCGGATTTCTTTGATTCGGACGCCGGCAGCCAGGAGCGACTCTGGCCCAACAAGCGTCTCACCCCGGTCGCCCCGGATGAAGGTCCGCGGGATCGTCAGCGGCAGCAGCAGCTCCCGCATGGTCGGCGCGGACCCCGTGACAACGCCCACGGCGCTGCGGTGGACGGCGAGGGCATCGCAAAGACGCGCCGTTGAGCGCCATCCGGGGTTGGCGTCCTGCATCGCGGCAAAGCCCGTTTGGACGAAGTCGGCCTCCGCCTGATACGACATCTGCTGACTGCCGAGACCGGCTGGGTCAGGCGGCAGCGGGTCGAGGTTTGCCTCCGCAACCACCAGCCGACTCACCAGGTCTGGGCGCCGCGCCGCCAGGACGATGGCGATGCAGCCGCCCATGCTGTGGCCCACGAGGTCCACACGCGCTAGCCCCGCCGCCTCGATGACCGCGGCGACAACCCCGGCAAACGCATCGAGCGTGTAGCTCCAATCCGCCGGCCGGTCGCTGTGGCCGTGGCCCGGCAGGTCAATCAGGAGCGTCCGGCGGCCGGCGAGCCGCGGGTGCCCGGCGACCTCGCCAAACGCTGCGTGGGCCGTGCCCGCCAGACCGTGCAGGTACACGCGGGCGGGTGCGGCGCCTGGCGTGTCCAACCATCGAACCATCGAGCCGTGAGCGTCAAAAGCCAGCTCGTGCATGCGCCGAAGGTAGCAGTCGCCCCGCCGCGGACGGAGTAGCGTAAGCGCAACGTGCGCGCCGCTGGGTGCGCGTCATGTCGCGTCCGCGACACTCGAACGCCGAGGAGATCCATGTCCGGAGACTCGCTCCACACCATGGGGCAGCAGCACGGCCGCCGCAGCTGGGCTGAGCCGTGGAAGATCAAGATGGTTGAGCCGCTCAAGATCACCACGCGCGAACAGCGCCTGGCTGCGCTTGACGAGGCCGGCTGGAACACGTTCCTGATCAAGTCCGATGACACCTACATCGACCTGCTCACGGACTCCGGCACATCGGCCATGAGCGACCGGCAGTGGGCCGGGATGATGCTTGGCGACGAGTCCTACGCGGGCAGCCGGAACTTCTACCACCTGGAAGCGGCCATCCAGAAGTTCTACGGCTACAAGCACATCGTGCCCACCCATCAGGGCCGCGGCGCGGAGCACCTGATCAGCCAGGTCATGATCAAGGCCGGGGACCACATTCCCGGGAACATGTACTTCACCACTACCCGCGAGCATCAGGAGATGGCGGGCGGCACGTTCCACGATGTGATCATCGATGAAGCCCATGACCCGCAGGCCATCCTGCCGTTCAAGGGCAACATGGACCTGGGCAAGATCAAGGCCATCATCGACCAGTTTGGCGCCGACAAGATCCCGTACATCTCGCTTGCGGGCACGGTCAACATGGCCGGCGGTCAGCCGGTGTCGATGGCCAACGTGCGCGCCATCCGCGAGCTGTGCGAGCCGCTGGGCATCAAGGTGATGCTGGACGCCACGCGCATGGTGGAGAACGCACTCTTTATCCAGGAGCGCGAAGAGGGCTACGCCGACAAGTCCATCGCCCAGATCCTGCTGGAGTTCTGCTCGTACACGGACGGCGCGTGGATGAGCGCGAAGAAGGACAACCTGGTCAACATCGGCGGCTGGCTGGCCGTCAACGACTGGGACACCTTCGAGGAGCTTCGCAACCTCGTGGTGGTCTTCGAGGGGCTCCACACGTACGGCGGTCTGGCCGGACGTGACATGGAGGCCATCGCCATCGGCATTGAGGAGGCCGTCCAGGACGACCACGTGCGCTCGCGCGTGGGCCAGGTGCGGTATCTGGGCGAGCTGCTGACCGAGTGGGACATCCCCATCGTGCAGCCCATCGGCGGCCACGCGATCTTCCTTGACGCCAAGCGCTTCTACCCGCACCTCTCGCAGGACGTGTACCCCGGGCAGACGCTGGCGGCCTATCTGTACCTGGATTCCGGCATCCGCTCGATGGAGCGCGGCATCGTGTCCGCCGGGCGCGATCCGAAGACGGGCGACCACAAGCGCCCGAAGCTGGAGCTGACCCGTCTCACGATCCCGCGGCGCGTGTACACGCAGGCGCACATGGACGTGGTGGCGGAGTCTGTGAAGGCCTGCTTCGATGCCCGCGAGGAGGCTCGCGGTCTCGAGATGGTCTACGAGCCCAAGTACCTGCGCTTCTTCCAGGCGCGGTTCAAGCCGCTTTGACCTTGCAGGTCCAGCGCGCCGGCGAGGCGGGCGATGTCGTCATCCTGACGCTCGCCCGCCCCGAGGTGCGCAACGCGATCAACGACGAGCTGCTGAGCGCGCTGCTGGGTGCGTTTGGCGCTGTTGCCGCGGAGGCTGCCGAGTCCGTCACCGCCGTCCGTGCCGTGGTGGTGTGCGGATCTGGTCTCGGGGCGTTCTCGGCGGGCATGGATCTGCGCGAGCGTGCTGGGTTCAGCGACGAGCAGCTCCGCGACCAGCATGTGCGGATCGCCGCGCTGATCCGTTTGGTGCGGGACCTGCCCGTGCCCGTCATCGCCGCGGTTGAGGGGTTCGCCCTCGCCGGCGGTTTCGAGCTGGTGCTGGCGTGCGATCTGGTGGTCGCGTCGTCGTCCGCGTCTTTCGGCTTGCCGGAGGTCCGCGTGGGGATCATCCCGGGCGGCGGCGGTGCGCGGCTGCTCGCTTGGGCGGTGGGGGATGCCCGGGCTCGCGACCTTGTGCTGACGGGGCGCCGGCTGCCGGCCTCGGAAGCTGCCGAGTGGGGGCTCGTGACGCGCCTGGTGCGGCCGGGCGAGGCGCTTGGCTGGGCGCTGGAACTGGCTGCCGCCGTTGCCGATGGCGCGCCGCTTGCCGTGCGCTCCGCGAAGGCGGCGATCCTCAATGCGCGGGTGCCGCTGGCCTCGGGCGCGGACGTGGAGGACGCGCTCTACGAGACCGTGCTGGCGTCCGAGGATCGACGCGAAGGCTTCACCGCGTTCACGCAGAAGCGGCCGCCGCGGTTCCGCGGGCGCTAGTCCCGCGGAGCTGGCTGCCCCGCCCGCGGCTTCGCGGGTATCGCCCGCCCATGATCCACGCCGTATGCAACCTATGGCTGCCCACAGGGGAAGCGCGTCGATAGTGCGTCGGCGCCGCGGTCGCGACGTCTCCGACGCGGCTTGGTGTAGCCCGTGCCCCTGCCCCTATGCATGAGGTGCATGCCGGAGCGCATACGGCCGGGGCCGGGGGGCATCACGGAGGGCATCCGGCCGGGGCCGAGGGCATCACGGAGGGCATCCGGCCGGGGCCGAGGGCATCATGGAGAGCTCGATCCCGCCCCGCGGCCCTCTAGAGGTTGAGCATGCCCCGTGGCCAAACATGGGGTGAATACGGGCAGGTCGAAGCACGCGGCGAACGCCGCAAGTGCCGTGGCAAGGCAAGTGCCGTGGCAAGCCGGGTCGGGGCCGTGCCTCGATGGCGTGTCGGCCCCGACAGGTCGGGCGGCGACGAGCGTCACACCCCGGGCAGCACCCCGTCGGCCGACAAGCCGAACGGCGCACCCGCCGCACGCACGCACGAGGCCAGCGCAGACGCGATCTCCGGGTCAGGCGCTGAGACCGGCCTCGCGACCAACTCGTCCACGCGCACTCGCGCACGCCCAAACGCATCAAGCCCGCCCGCGTCAAGCCAGGCGCGGCGCGAGGTGCGGTCGATGATCTTCGTGGGCAGGAACTGCTCGTGCTTGAACAGCGCCCGCGTCTCCGGCAGCTCAAGGAAGCGGCCCTCAAGACCGGCCGCGGCAAACGAGCCCGTTGCCAGCGTGGTCTGCGGCGTGCTGATCCCGCGGAGCAGGCGCTGCGCCATGCCGATCGCCTCAGCGTCGATGACCAGCTTCTCCGGGCTCTGCGCCAGGAGGAAGTCCAGCATGCCGGCGCCGGAGATCATGTCGATCCCCGCAAGCGCGCCAACAAGCGCGGTCATCCCGGTCTCAAGACCGGCCTGCGCGTCGATCACCTTGGAGTCCGTGGCGCCCAGATACGCGTGCGTCGGCAGCCCAAGGGACTTGCCAACCGCGGCGTAGCCGGCGTCGATCATCGCGGTTTCAATCGCGCCCATCGGCGTGGAGCCCGTCCGCATATCGACGATGGCCGGTGCGCCGCCCCAGACGATGGGTGCGCCGGGCTGGGCCAGCTGGTTGAGGACGATGCCGGCAAGGCACTCGGCCGCGTGCTGGACGATGCAAGCGACAAGCGTGATTGGCGCAGCGACACCAGCCAGCGGCATTGACACCATCTCGGACGGCACGTGGGCACGCCCCAGATCGATGATGTTGCGGCAGGCAAACTCGGACCACGTCAGCGGCGGCGACGGGCAGACGTCAAACACCGCGCGCGGCTTCTCGGCCAGCGCGGCGTGTCCGCCAGCGTCGATCGCCAGCAGGTCCAGCATGATCCCGGAGCCGCGCGGCGAGAAGGCGCCGGTCACGATGGGCTTGCCGGAGTTCATCAGGCAGACGAACAGCCGGTAAAGATCGCCGATCTCCGTTGGGACGTCGTGGCAGACGACGGACGTGGACACCGCGTCGTACGAGCCAAGCGCATCGGCCACGCGGACAATCCGCTGGAGGTCCGCGGCCTGGGAGTGGCGCGCCTCAAGCGTCACGGGATCAAGCACCGACACACCCGAGGACCCGGGGTCGAAGTGCACGTTGCCCGAGCCGTACCGCACGGTCTCAACGCCAGCCCGGTTGTACAGCGAGAACTGGCGGGGCACCGTGTCCAGCGCGCGGCGGACGGCGGCCTCGGGGATGCGCGCACGATCGCCGTCAATCACCGCGCCGGCGCCGCGCAGCAGCGCGACAGCCTCCGGTTCCTCAACCTTGATGCCGGGCTCCATCAGGAGCTGGAGCGCCTCGTCGATGATCCGCTCGATCAGCGCCGGCTCCAGGAGCTCGAAGCGCGGCCGCATCACGCAACCCCCATCAGGTGCCGCGCCAGCGTGACGGCGCCGATGGCGTCCTCGCTGTACCCGTCGGCGCCAATCTCGTCGGCCCACGCCTGGCTCGCGGGCGCACCGCCCACGATGACGCGTGTCTGGGGGCGGAGCCCGGCAGCGGCCAGCGACTCCACCACGGTCCGCTGACCGGCCATCGTTGTGGTCAGCAGCGCCGACACGCCCACGATGTCCGCGTTGTGCTCACGGGCGGCCGCGACAAACCGCTCCGGCGCAACATCCACACCAAGGTCCGTGACCTCGAAGCCCGACGTGGACAGCATCATCCCCACGAGGTTCTTGCCGATCTCGTGGATGTCACCCTTGACCGTGCCGATGACGACACGGCCCACGACGGTCCGCGTGGTGGCCAGACGCTTGAGCTCCGGCTCCAGGATCGCGAGCGCCTTCTGCATGGCGCGGGCTGCCAGCATCATGTCGGGCAGGAACAGCTCACCCTCGCCAAACAGCTTGCCCACGTGCGATAGCCCCGGGACAAACCCCTGGTCAATGGCGTCGAGCGGCGGGACGCCGGTTGCGAGCGCCTCAGCGGCCAAGGAGGAGGATGCCGCCGGGTCGCCGTCAATGACGGACTGGCGCATCGCCTCGAAGAGCACCTCGTGCATGAGTGGATAACCTCCGGTGTGTTGATGTCATGGCGCGGAGACGCGCGTGGTGTTGGCATGGATGGTCGCACCCCCGACGACCCGCTGTGGGCGCGATCCGCGTAGGGGAACGCTCGGGGGAACACGCTGCGCGGAATCCCGCCGTTTGCGTCGCGTGCCCGTACCCCGGAGACTTGACGCGATGCCCCACCTTGTCCACGGCTCCGAGCGCCGCCCGCTCGCGCCAGGTCTTTCTCTGTACGACGCCGCGGCGGAGCTTGGCTCCGTGGTGCCGGCCTCGTGCCGCCGCACCGGGCGCTGCCATGAATGCGTGGTGGAGGTGCGAACGGGGGCAGACCAGTTGTCGCCGCGCACCGATGCAGAGGGCTTCCTCGGGCCCGCGTTCCGCCTTGCCTGTCAGGCGCACGTGGAACGGGCGGAGCACGATCTTGAGTTTGTGATCCTCCGGCGCCGGCTGCGCATCCTGTTGGCGCCCGACGGCGACGGCGCAGCACCGTCCGCGATTGACCCGGCCGTGACGCTGGGGGAGGACGGCCGGGCCACCGCCGACGACGGGACGGACCTTGGCGTGATTGGCGGGGCGCCGGTTGGCGTGGCCATCGACATCGGCACCACGACGATTGTTGTGGAGCTGGTGGACCTGCAGACGGG
>CAIXZV010000198.1 GCA_903924005.1 uncultured Chloroflexota bacterium
CCACTACCGGGACGCCCTGGGGCTCGAAGCCGACGCCGTGATCGAGCTGCCCGGCGGCGACTGGGCCGCCTTCGAGGTCAAGTTGGGGTCGCACCCCTCCGTCGTCGATCCCGCCGCGGCGGGGCTCCTGCGGCTGCGCGACCGGGTGGCCGGGCGCCCGCCGGTTGCGCTCGTTGTCGTCACGGGCACCGGGTACTCGTTCACGCGGCCCGATGGCGTGCTCCAGGTGGCAGTCGGCGCACTGGCTGCCTGACCTGAGGCTGGGGCCGGCACACCCGGCCGTTCACGGAAGCGCACACACCGCAGTTGCGGCGTCCACGGGCGACGGCCTACGGTGTCCGTGGCCTGCGGGTTGCCGGCCGGCCCAGCAAGAGGAAGACCCCACCGCATCGGCCGGCAGGTTCCGGGCCAGTCCCGAACCGTGCTCATGGGCACAACTCGACGCCGCATGTCGAGTTGTGCGAACGGTTCTGCTCCGGCGCGGGAGGTCCCGCGGTCAGGAGGGCCGCTCGGGGCCCCAGCCGGGCCGCAGCGCCGGCAGGTCCGCGCCGCGCGGTTGCGCGGAATCCGGCCCTCGCCGTCGTCGCCGTCCCAGCGCCGGCCGTACTGGTCGGGCATCGCGCCCCACCCCCAGTACGAGAGCGGCACGCCGGGCTCGACCCCGAGCGCCTCGTAGGGGTCGATGCGCTCCGGCCCGACGGTGCACAGGTGCGTCCAGTCGTCGCCGAGGTCGAACGTGTAGAGGAACTGCTCGCCGGGCGCCAGGCGCGAGAGCCGCATCCGCCGGTCGTCGTGCGACGGGCCGAGCTCGTCCTCGTCCTCCTCGCCGTACGGCGTCGTGAGCCGCGTGCCGTCGGCCAGGCGGAACTCGTGGAGGTGCGCGCGGTCCCAGCGGGCGAAGGCGTCGTCGATCGCCGTCGCCAGGTCCGCGAACGTGTGCCTCCGGGCGGCGGCGAAGATGCGGCCGGGCCGCGGCCACAGGCGCTCCCCGCGGCCCTCGACGAGCTCCACCCGGATCGACAGCCACGTGCGCGCCATCGCGGTCCCTCCCTCAGCCCAGCAGCGCCAGCAGCACGCCCGCAGGCACCGTGAGCACGTCCCTGTCGAGCTCGGTGTCCCGCCTGCTCACCATGATCCCCCGGCCGAACGCCTTGGTGATGCTCTCATAGTCCTTGCCGGTGCGGTGGGCGGCGTACTTGGACTCGACCGCGACCGTCTCCGGGCCCGTGACGAGGAAGTCCACCTCGCGGCCGTCGGCGCTGCGCCAGTAGTACAGGCGGTCGGAGTGGGCGAAGCCCTCGAGCGCCGACCGGTCCGCCCGCAGCAGGGCGATCGCGATCGCGTTCTCCACGAGCGCCCCCTCGGCCGGGGCCGGGCCGCCGAGCACGCCCGGGATCGCCGCCAGGGCGGGGTCGCCGAGGTACAGCTTGCGCGGCCGCCTAAGCGCTGGCCCGTCCTGGCGCTTGCCGTCGCGCTGGTGCAGGGCGATCAGCGCGAACGACGCCGCGAGGACGTCGACGTAGGCCGCGGCGGTGGCCCGGCTGACGTCGAGCTCGTGCGCGAGGGTCCCGGTGTCGGTCATCGACGACAGCGCGACCACGGTCCGCGCGAGGAGCTTGCGCAGGACGAGGTCGCTGCGCGACAGGCGCCGCGCGTCGGCGGAGATGCCCCGCCAGAGCTCGGTCACCGTGGCGTCGGCGACGCGCCCGTCGAGGAGCATGTCGGTGACGGGCGCCGGGAGCCCGCCGCAGCGGACGTACTCGCCGAGGTACTGGTCGAGCTCGGCGGTGCGCAGGCTCGCGGCCTCAATCGCGGCGCGCCCGTCGGCTGTCAGGAGCTCCGCCAGCGCGGTCCCGGACTCCGGCGCGGCGGCTGGGTTCCGGGCGGCCGCGTAGTCGCGGAAGCTCATCGGCATGTGCAGCCGGTCGAGCGGGCGGTGCCAGCGCCCGCGCCGCCCGTGGAGGAGGTCCGCCGACGCCGCGAGGTCGTACGCGGAGGATCCCGTGAGCAGCACGGTCGCGGCGCGGAACGCGCGGTCGTGCTCGCGCAGGTAGGCGATCGGGCGCGCCCAGTCCGGGACGAACGTCAGCTCGTCGAGGACGAACAGCCAGTCGCCCGGGCCGTCCGGCCAGAGGCGCAGGACGAGCTCGACGGCCTCGCGCAGCTCGTCTGCGGTGGTGACGGTCTGGAGCGTGAGGAAGCAGGTGCGCCGGGCGTGCCCGGCGGCGACGCGGTCGGCGATCAGGCGCTTGGCGAGCGTCGTCTTGCCGCTCTGGCGGAGGCCGCGCAGGGTGAACACGGCGCCCGAGGCGAGGTCGTCCGCGTCGAGCGGGCGGGGGTCCCAGCGGAACGGCGCGGCGGCGGCGGCGGCGAGGTGCGGATCGTCCGCGGGGCGCCAGCCCGGATCCGTCCACCACGGGTTCAGCGAGTTGACCTGGTCGCGCGTCAGCATTAGATGAGATTACGAGATGGCAGGGCTTCTGGCAATCCTGCCTTGCAGGAGTGGAGTGCTCTGAGCCACCTGGCGGGACATTCAGGTGCCGGCGGTGCAAGATGGCGGGGGCCGGCGGACCGACTCCACGCACGAATGGGGCGCTGGAGGGATCTGGTCGGGGCGAGAGGAGTCAAACCTCCAGCAGCGACCTTAATGTCCCGGTTGTGTGGCGAC
>CAIXZV010000199.1 GCA_903924005.1 uncultured Chloroflexota bacterium
ACCACGGTCCGCTCGACGAGGGCGACCTCGACTGGCTCGAGGGGCTGCGGATCGCGACGCCGGCGCGCGCCATCCTCGACGGGATCGCCACCCACATCGGCGACCGCTTCGTCGACGAGGCCGTGGCCTCCGCGACGAAGCGCGGCCTCCTCCGGACCGCCGACCTCCGGCGGATCGACATCGCCCGGACCCGGGCCCGGCTGGCGGCGCTCGAGGCGATGCGGTAGCCGATGCCCGGGTTCCCCAAGCCCAAGCCCCCGGCGAACCGGGCGGCGCTCGAGCGCTGGATCCTCCAGAAGGCCCAGGCCGACGGCCTCGCGCCCGCGAGGATGCGGCGCGCCGTCTCGTTCATGGTGCTCTCTGCCGTGCTCGCCCGCTTCACGGACGACACTGGCGCGCCGCTGTTCCTGCTGAAGGGCGGCGTCGCGATGGAGCTCCGGGTCGGCGCCCGGGCCCGCGCCTCGCGCGACTACGACACCGCGTTCCGCGCGGACCTCGCGCGGCTCGGCGAGGTGCTCGCCGCCGCCTCGGTGCACGTCCACGGCGCCTTCCGCCTCACGGCGGGCGCCGCCGCGCCCATCGGGCCGACCGGCGCGGTCCGTATCCCGGTCCGGTTGGGCTTCGCCGGCTACGACTGGGGCTCCGTCGACCTTGAGGTCAGCCCTGCCGAGGGAGGCTCGGGCGCGGCCGGGGCGATCGAGTACGCGGCCCCGGCCCCCGCGCTGTCGGTCTTCGGCCTGCCCGACGGCGAGCGCGTCGCCCTCCTCCCGCTGCCGTACCAGGTCGCCCAGAAGCTCCACGCCTGCACCGAGGTCCGCACCGGCCGCGAAAACGACCGGTTCCGCGACCTCGTCGACCTGATCCTGCTCGAGGAGCTCGCCGCCCCGGAGGACCTGCCCCGCCTGCGGTCGGCCTGCGAGGAGGTGTTCGCGCTCCGGGATCGCACGCCGTGGCCGCCGGTGGTGACGGTCTACGCCGGCTGGCGCGAGCCGTACCGCGCCCTGGCCGACGCGATGGGCTTCCCGGTCCGCGACGTCGAGGCGGCCGCATCGGCCGTGACCGAGTTCATCGCCCGGATCGCCGCCGCCACGGCACCCGACTGACCGCGCGTCCAGCCCTCCGCCGGCTGATCAGCTGAAGGACTCCGCGCCGCCGGACCCCAGCAGCTCGAGCCACCTGCGGGACCCGACCGGTGGCGCCGCCTACGGCCCGAGCGACCCCGCCGGCACGACGCACACGCCGTCCGGGCGGCGGTAGCCGTACCCCCAGCCGGTGACCGCGACGAGCGAGGCGATGTCCCGGATGTCGAGGCCGGGGTCCGCGGCGCGCGGCGCCTCCCCGGCCAGCAGGGCGGCGAGCGACACGTCGCCCGTCGAGCGCCCGGCCTCGGCCAGGGCCATGGGGCGCATGCGCAGCCGGCTGAACCGGCCGGCGCCGCCGTGGCGGGTCGCGTCGTCGGACGGGACGGCGGAGCCGGTCAGCACGAACTGCCCGGGGCGGCCGCCGCCGTCGTCCACCGCGCGGCGCACGTGGTTCCACACCCCGGGCACCAGCTGCCACTCGTCGATCAGGCGCGGGCGGGGGCCGTCGAGCAGGAGGCTCGGCGACAGCAGCCCGGCAGCGCGGGCGGCGTCATCCACGTCCAGCCGCACCGCGCTCGCCGCGGCGCGCAGCGCGGTCTCGGTCTTCCCGCAGGCGCGGGGGCCCTCGACAACCACGGCCCGGGTCGCCCGCAGCAGGGCCGCCAGCTCCACGTCGGCCACGCGCGGCCGGTACTCGACGCCGTTCTCGTCCTGGCTCGTCTGGACACCCATTTATGGTGCTTGTGGACACCCATTCGAGCCGTGTCAAGGCACCCAATCAGTGACTTCCCCGACCACCTGGCGGCCATCGCCGCTCGATTGGGATGCGTACGACGTGGATGGCATCCGCGCGGTCGAACCCTGTCGGGCGCGCCAAACCACCCCGCCCTTCCCGCAGGTCTTGGTCCGCGCCTTGCGCCCCCCTGCGGGTGGCGGCCTGACGCCAGACACGATGCTCGCCGGGAGCTGGCTGCGCAAGCGAGTTGTGTGCAGTGCGTGCGGCGCGGCCGGCGGGCGGTCCCCGGATCCGGAGCCTGGTCGCCGCGGGGTCAGTCCCTGTCGTCGTTCGGGGGCGGGGGCAACCCCGGTCCCCCCGCGGCGTCGAGGGCCATCGCCGAGCGGACCACGTCCGCGAGGGCGGCGACGAGCCGGTCGCTGCCAGTCCGGGCCGCCGGTCCGCCGCCCGGCGGCGGGAGGACGGGTATCCGGACGGTCCGCATCCCGCCACCCTGCGGGGGACTCTTCACATGCCCGCCTGCCCCCTCGTCCCGGTCCGCGCCGTGGTCGCCGTCCATCGGTGCTCCTGATGCCAGCCCTTGAGCGACCGCTAGACGCGGTGCTCCACGGGCCAGCGACCACGATCGGCGTCCGCGGCTAACCCCGTCGACCCGATCGGCCGCGATGTGGACTGGCCACCTTGTGCTCCCCCGCTTGACAAAGTCGCGCATCGTGCGGCTCAATTGGCGCGCAAAGTGCGGTGCATAGAGAGCGCACACTGCGGTTCCCGCGCAGTCAGCCTCCGATGGAAGGGACGCCATGAACGAGTTCGCCGGCTACCTGCCCAGGCTCGCGGACGCCGAAGTGGGCGCCGCGCTCTCGGCCGCAGGCGCGGTGCTCATCGAGGGCGCTCGCGGCTGCGGCAAGACGATGACGGCCGTGCAGCGCGCCGCGAGCGAGGTGCGGCTCGACACCAACAAGCGTGCGCGCGAGGCTGGCCTCCTCGACCCGAGCCTGCTGCTCGACGGCGCGCGGCCCCGCCTCATCGACGAGTGGCAGCTCGTGCCGGACGTCTGGAACCACGTCCGGCGCGCAGCCGACGACGGTGGCGCGGGAGGATTCATCCTGACCGGGTCAGCCGAAGCGCGGGAGGACCGCTCGCGCCACAGCGGCGCGGGGCGCTTCATTCGCGTGCTGATGCGCCCGATGTCGCTTGCCGAGATGGGCTACAGCACGGGCGACGTTTCGGTCGCCGCGCTCCTCGAGGGCGTGCCCGCGAGGGCCGTTGATCCAGGGCTGGACATCCGGGCAATCGCCGAGATCGTGACGCGGGGCGGGTGGCCCGCCCTGCGGGAGCGGACCGTGAACGATGCGCTCCTCGTGCTCAACGGCTACCTCGAGGAGACCGCCCGCGTTGACCTCAGGCGCCTCGAGGGGCCGTCCCACGACGCCGCGAACGTCCTGCGGACCCTGCGGGCGCTGGCACGCAACATCGCGACCACCGCGAAGAGCCAGGCGCTGGCGCGCGACATCGGCGCGGGTGACGACCCGATCGACCGCGAGACGGTCATGGCCTACCTGGCCGCCCTCGCGCGCATCTTCGTCGTCGACGACCTGCCGGCCTGGTCGCCAACGCTGCGAGCGGCCTCGCGGGCCCGGACCGCGCCCAAGCGGCACCTGGTCGACCCGTCACTTGCGGTTGCCGCGATGGGCGCCGATCCCGACCGCCTGCTTGCGGAGGTCGACACGCTCGGTCTGCTCTTCGAGGCGCTCGTCGTCCGCGACCTGCGCATCTACGCCCGCACGGTCGGCGCGAGCGTCATGCACTACATGGAGCAGCGCATCGAGGCCGACGCGATCGTCGAGCGCCGCGACGGTCGCTGGGCCGCCTTCGAGATCAAGCTCGGCCCCAGCCAGGTCGAGGCGGGCGCCGCATCGCTGCTAGCGCTCGCGCGAAGAATGGAGGGGAGCCGCCAGGGCCCGGCCTCATCGCTCAATGTCGTCACGGGCTGGGGGTACGGCTACCGGAGGCCCGACGGCGTCAACGTCATCCCGATCGGCGCGCTCGCCCCGTAGCGGCAAATGCAGAGGTTGCTCACCACGGCCGTGGCGCGATCGGGACCCTGACGAAGATGGTGGCGTCTGCGCGGTCGAATCCTGTCGGGCGCGCAAACTCCACCGTTTCGAATCCGCGCGAGCCCCAGCGCCGTGGCGTGGGCAGCGCTCAGCCAGCGGTGTGGATCGCCTGGGCCGCCCGAATGCCCGACTCCAGGGCGCCCTGGATCCAGGCGTGGTACAGCGAGCAGTGCTCGCCCGCGAAGTGGATCCGCCCCTCTGGCCGGACGATGTCGGCCTGGAGCTCGGTCTGCTGCCCGGGGGCGAACATCGCGAACGCGCCGCGCGCCCAGCGGTCGCTATACCAGGCGTGCGACGCGCCGACCTCGTACACGTCGCGGATGCCGGGGTGGATCCGCTCGACATCGTCGAGGGCCTCCTCCAGGCGCGTCTCCTCGTCCATCGCGCCCCACTGGAGGGCGTCTTGGCCCCAGGTGTACGAGGCGAGCAGGACGCCGCGCCGGGTCGTCGCGTCGGGCGTCGGATAGTTCATGCGCCGGATCGGAAGCTCAGTGACGGTGGCCCCGCCAAAGATGCCGTCCTCACGCTCCCAGATCCGCTCCCGGACCTGGAACACGATCTTGGTGGACGCGTGGTAGTTGAGCTGCCGGATCGCGCGCTGCTTGCCGGTCGAGAACGGCGTCAGCGTCTCGATCGTCCGCAGCACGGAGAACGGAACCGTGATCACCGCGTAGTCGCCGGTGTAGGAGAACCGGTTCGCCTCGGTCTTGGCGTGCACGGTCACGCCGTTGTCGTCCTGATCGATCGCAAACACGTTCGTCCCAAACCGGATGTCGTCCGCAAGGGACGGATAGAACGCGTTGGGCAGGGCGTCCATGCCGCCCGCGATCTCCTGCATGTCAACGTACGCGCCGCCGAGGTCCTCGCGCAGGATCTCGACCAGTGAGTTGTGCATGTCGGCCTCGAGGAAGTTCACCACCGTGAAGTACTCGATGGCGCCCCTCGACCAGCCTTTGGCCTTGAGGAACTCGTAGAGCGAGTACTCGTCGTACTCGCGCACGATGTGGTCCCAGGCCGCCGGCCCCTCGTGCTCCACCATAGCCCGGAGGCTCCCGATGGCGGTCTCCCACAGGGCATCGGCCGTCTGGCCGCGCTCGTGCTGGGCAAGGTCGAAGGGGAGGCGATCAGGGTGGGCATCGGCGTCGGCCTTGGTCATCCGCAGGCCGCCCAGGTCCACAAGGCCGCGCGGGTTGCCCATCACGAACGGCCGCATCGGCAGCCCGAACAGCTCGCAGTAGCGGAGGGTGAGGTCGTGGGCGCGCGGGATCCGCATGCCGCCCGCCTCGGCGTACAGCCCGGGCGCGAACGGGGAGCGCAGCGTGTAGATCCGGCCGCCCAAACGGTTCTGGGCCTCAAGCACCGTCACCCGGTGGCCACGCCGCTTGAGCTCGTAGGCGGCGACCAGCCCCGCGAGACCGGCCCCGACGACGATGACGTGCTTGCGGCCCTCTGGTGAGCCACCGTCGAGGCCCTCTGCGACGGTGTTGAGCACCTCGGGTTCGACCGGGGTCGTATCGGGCGCGATCTCGTCGGGCCGCGGACCGCCGTTGGACATGGATTGGGGAGAGATGGTGGGACGCATCGCCCTAGGGTACGAGGCGGTCGCAAGCCCCTGGCGTGCGCCGCGGCGACGCGCGGCCGACGCTCCATTCCGAACTCGACGGCTCCGCGGGCGTCGCTCGGGAGCCACGCATCCCGGGTACTGCCGGCCTTACTCCAGAACAGCATCACGTCGAGGTACGTCGCGCAGTCGGTTGTCTCGGCCCCGGGCCAACGCAGGACCGATCCTCCCAAGTCGCGGCCTGATGGGCGAAGCGCGCTTCAGCACGATCGCGGCGAACTCGCCCGATCGCTCGAGACCCGGGCCATCGGCCGGGGTCTCGTGGTTGGTTGCGCTGCCTACGGCCCGAGCGACCCGACCGGCACGACGCACACGCCGTCCGGGCGGCGGTAGCCGTACCCCCAGCCGGTGACCACGACGAGCGCCGCGGGCCGGCCGTGCCGGTTGACGTCCACGCGCTCGGCCATCCGCAGCCCGGCAGCGCGGGCGGCGTCATCCACGTCGAGCCGCACCGCGCTCGCCGCGGCGCGCAGCGCGGTCTCGGTCTTCCCGCAGGCGCGGGGGCCCTCGACCACCTCGGCGCCGGTCGCCCGCAGCAGGGCCGCCAGCTCCACGTCAGCCACGCGCGGCCGGTACTCGACGCCGTTCTCGCCCTGGCTCGTGTGGGCACCCATTTGTGATGATTGCGGACACCCATTCGAGCCGTGTCAAGGCACCCAATCAGTGACTTCCCCGACCACCTAGCGGCCAGCGCCGCTCGATTGGGATGTGTACGACGTGCATGGCATCCGCGCGCTCGAATCCTGTCGGGCGCGCCCGTCTTCCTCCTTCGATACCGCGGGTTCGCGCGCCCATCGCAGCCCTTCTTTGTACCCGGGGTGCCATGACGGGCGGCAGTTGGCATGACATCGGCCAACTCGGACACTTCGTGCAGTGTCGGTGGGCATCCTGGCGCTCGCTTGGCAGCGCCACGGTCACCAACAGAGGGATCGACATGCGCCGCCTGTTCACACTCTCACCGGCAACCCTGTCTCGCAACATCGTCGTCGTCGTCGCGGCGGTTGCCCTCCTGGCGATTGGGGCGGGCGGCGCCATCGCCACGTCTAAGCCAACAACGCTCTACGCCTGCTTCAACACGCACGGAGATGTCGCCATCTCCACGGACGGCAAGTGCAAGCTTCACGGCGGCGGCAAGCTCGTCGCGATCAACGTCGGCGGGGGCGGTGGCGCACCCGGGGCA
>CAIXZV010000200.1 GCA_903924005.1 uncultured Chloroflexota bacterium
GGCCGCTTGGCCGCATCCCGCGACCCGGCCCGGCCGACTCGGCGCGCAGTCGCAACCCCTCGTGGCGCGCAAGGCATATGCCTACCCCTGTATCGCCAGCAGGCCGTTCGGCACCTCTGGCAGTCCCCAATGACCCTACGTCTTGGGCCCGTTGGCAGGGACTCTTGGCAAATCCGACGACTGAGTTCGCCGGCGGTCTGAGGGTGACCGCTGACGCCAGGCGCCGGGCACGTGCGAGAGCGCACCACGACGTTGCCGCGTTGGGTGCGCTGAGGGCCTGGAGGAGACGAGATGGGTGTTGCTGGCGGGCTCACGACGAGCCCCGAGCTGCGTGAACTGGCGGGTTCTGCGCCCCCCGCCGACGAGTCAAACTGGCTGCAGACCGCGCTGGTAGAGAAGGGCATCAGCCGCCGCAGGTTTATCGGCTTCGCATCGGCGATGGCCGCGCTGCTGGCCCTGCCGGCGTCCATGACGCCGCAGATCGTCAACGCGCTTGAGACGAAGCGGCTGCCGCGGGTCATCTGGCTTGAGTTCCAGGACTGCGCAGGCAACACGGAGTCCATGCTCCGCACCAGCCACCCAACCATCGCTGAGATCGTCCTTGACGCGATCTCGCTGGAATACCACGAGACGATCATGGCGGGCGCCGGCGCTGCTGCCGAGAAGGCCCGCATGGACGTCATCAACAGCGGTGAGCCGTACGTCGTCATCGTGGAGGGGTCCATCCCCACGGCCGAGAACGGCATCTACTGCACCATCGGCGGCAAGACGGCCCTCCAGATCCTCAAGGAGTCCGCGGCGAACGCAGCCCTCGTCATCGCCGTGGGCGCGTGCGCCTGGGACGGCGGCTTCCCCCGCCTCGGCGTCACGGGCGCTGTTGGCGTTGGCGACGTCATCGGCAACAAGGCCCTGATCAACCTCGGTGGCTGCCCGCACAACGCGGCCAACACCGCGGCCACCCTCGTTCACTACCTCACCTTTGGCGACGCACCCGCCCTCGACAGCTACAACCGCCCGCTCTTCGCGTACGGCCACCTGATCCACGACCAGTGCGAGCGCCGCGCCAACTTTGACGCCGGCCGCTTTGTTGAGGCGTGGGGCGACGAGGGCCACCGCAACGGGTGGTGCCTCTACAAGATGGGCTGCAAGGGTCCGCAGTCCACGTACAACTGCCCCATCGTGCGCTGGAACGAGGGCACGAGTTGGCCCATCGGCGCTGGCCACGGCTGTATCGCCTGCGCCTCCCCGCGGTTCTGGGAGCGCATGAGCCCGTTCTACGACCGGCTCCCCGGCGTGAAGATGTTTGGCGTTGACGTTGACGCGCAGACAGTTGGTCTGGGCGCCATGGGCTTCGTGGCCGTGGCCACGGCTGCCCACGCCGGCGGTGTCGTTGCCCGCCGGGCCCGAGAGCGCCGAAAGGCGACCATCGGACCGGATGGCACAGTTGTCCCTGAGTCCACCCCAGCCGCGCCGTCCACCGGCACCGGCACCAGCGCGTAGGAGCGGACGATGGCCAATATCGTCATTGATCCTGTCACCAGGATCGAAGGGCACCTCCGGATTGAGGCCCAGGTTGACGCGGGCAAGGTCACCAAGGCCTATTCCTCCGGCACCATGTTCCGCGGCATCGAACTCATCCTGAAGGGCAAGGACCCGCGCGAAGCGTGGATCTGGACCCAGCGGATCTGCGGTGTCTGCACCAGCGTCCACGCGCACACCTCGGTGTACGCCGTGGAGGACGCCCTGGGCATCGAGATCCCGCCCAACGCGGCGCTGATCCGAGACCTGATCGCCGGCGCCCAGTACATCCAGGACCACGTCATCCACTTCTACCACCTGCACGCGCTGGACTGGGTAGACGTCACCGGCGCCCTCAAGGCAGACCCGGAGGCCACCAGCAAGCTTGCGCAGTCCATCTCGCCCTGGCCCAAGAGCTCCACGGAGTACTTCAAGGGCGTTCAGGCGCGTGTGAAGAAGCTGGTTGATTCCGGCCAACTGAGCCTCATGGCAAGCGGCTACTGGGGCCACCCGGCCTACGCCCTGCCGCCCGAGGCGGACCTGATGGCCGTCGCGCACTACCTCGAGGCGCTTGAGTGGCAGCGTGAGGTCATCAAGATCCACGCGGTCCTCGGCGGCAAGAACCCGCACCTCCAGACCTATCTGGTGGGCGGCATGGCGGCCGCCATCGACCCCAACTCGCCCAACGTCATCAACTGGGAGCGGATTGGCTTCATCGCCGAGCGCATCAAGCAGATGCGCGACTTTGTGGAGCAGGTCTACGTTCCGGACGTCAAGGCGATTGCGTCGTTCTACCCGGAGTGGTGGAAGATCGGCGCTGGCCACAAGAACTACCTCGCGTACGGCGCCATGCAGTCCGGCAACCGGACCGACGAATCGAAGTTCGCGTTCAACCGCGGCATCATCGTGGGCGGCGACCTGGCCAACGTGGTCAAGCTTGACCAGAAGAAGATCACCGAGGCCATCGCGCACTCGTACTACACGTACGAGGGTACGAGCCAGGCGCTCCACCCGTGGGACGGCCAGACCAACCCCAAGTACACCGGCCCCACGCCGCCGTACGACGCGCTCAACACGGACGCCCAGTACTCCTGGCTCAAGTCGCCTCGCTACGACGGCAAGCCCATGGAGGTTGGCCCGCTCGCCCGGATGCTGGTCGCCTACGCGTCCGGCAACGCCCGGGTCCAGGAGATCGTCAACGGCGCCCTCACCGAGCTCAAGCTTGACGCGGGCGCGCTGTTCTCAACCCTTGGCCGTGTTGCGGCACGAGCGCTTGAGACGGTCTACATGCTCGACAAGATGGACGAGTGGCTCAAGGCCCTGTCCGCCAACATCGAGTCCGGCGACCTCCGCATCCACGACGGCAGCAAGTGGGATCCCTCCACCTGGCCGGCTGAGGCCGAGGGCTGGGGCTTCCACGAGGCGCCGCGCGGTGCGCTGGGCCACTGGATCAAGATCAAGGACAAGAAGATCGAGAACTACCAGGCGGTCGTCCCGTCCACCTGGAACGCAGGCCCGCGCGACGCTGACGGCGTGCCAGGCCCGTACGAGGCGTCCCTTGAGGGCACGCCGGTTGCGGACCCGGACCGCCCGCTGGAGCTGCTGCGGACCATCCACTCGTTCGACCCGTGCCTCGCCTGCGCGGTCCACGTTGTGGACGCCACGGGCAAGGAGCGGGTGCGCGTCGAGGTGCGGTGATGGCTGTCATCCCGCAGCACGTTGACCGCAACCCGCCCGCGGATGCCGAAGGCGTCATCGGGTCAGCGCCCATCTACGTGTGGGAGGTCCCGGTTCGGGCCACCCACTGGCTGATTGTCACGTCAATCGTGGTGTTGGCGGCCACCGGCCTCTATATCCACGCGCCGTACCTGGTGCCGTCGAAGCCGGTGGAGGCGTCATCGATGATGGCGACCGTCCGCTTCTGGCACGAGATCTTCGCCACCATCTTCAGCCTGTCCGTGGCTGTGCGGTTCTACTGGGGCTTCGTGGGCAACAGCTTCTCAAGCTGGCGCCAGATCATCCCGCACCGCCGCGAGCAGTTCTACTGGATGGGCCAGATGATGAAGTACTACTCGTTCCGGAGCCGGCACCCGGTTCCGTATGCGGGCCACAACCATCTGGCGGGTCTCGCCTACACCATCGTGTCCATCGGGCTGTTCGCCCAGGTTTGCACCGGCCTTCTATTGTTTGGCTGGATCATGCAGACCGGGCCCATCCACATGCTCTTCGGGTGGAGCAGCCTCGTCCCGGGCGGCATCCAGACCGTTCGGCTGCTGCACAACATCCTGACGTTCCTGTTCTTCGCCTTCGCGATCCACCACGTGTACAGCGCGGTGCTCGTGGACATCGAGGAGCGAAACGGCGTGCTGTCCTCCATGTTCAGCGGGTACAAGAACATCCAGATTGGCAAGACCGTCGAGGCCCGCGGCCTCGTTGGCGATGCCCCTGAGGAGAAGGCCCGAGAGCAGGGGAACAACGGCTGATGCATGAAGCCGGCCTGCTTGCCGCCGCCGTCGCTGAGGCGTTGGCGGCCGGCGGACCGGAGGGATCAACGGGCCCCGGCACGTCCGGGGCTCGTCCCGTTTCCTTCGAGATCACCGTCAGAGACCCTATCCACATCTCGCCGGAGTCCGCGCGTCTGCACGCCGAAATGGCGCTGCTTGCAAGAGGCCTTGGCGATGTGGAGATCACGGTCATCTCGGACCCGGTGGTGTGCCTCATGTGCGAGGTGCCCAACGAAGCCCGGTCCGAACACCCCTTCTGTTCCGAATGCGGCTGGCCGCTGCCCGACAAGGGCGGCCACCAGATCGAAGCCGTGATGCGCTGGGCGTAGGCCCGCGCTCACTCATCGCACACTCCGGAGGCGTCCCCACGTGACTACCCGCCGTTATGGCGTCCTTGGCCTGGGCAACCGGCTTGAGCAGGACGAGGCGCTTGGCGCCCTCGTCATCGAGAAGCTCCGCGAAGACCCCACGTTGCTGGGCAGCCTGCCAGCGCCACAGACCGTCGAGTTGATTGACGGCGGCACAGTTGGCCTTGGGCTCATGCCGTATCTGACGGGCCTCGACGGGCTGCTGGTTGTAGACGTGATCAACGCCAACCGCGAGCCGGGCGACCTCATTGACCTCGACGGCGTGGACGTCATCCGCAAGGACGTGGTCATGAGCGTTCATGACCTTGGCGCGGGCGAACTGCTGGGCGCGCTCTACGTGATGGAGGCGTGGCCGCGCCGCGTCCGCGTGATTGGGCTGGAGCCGCTGGTGATCAGCTTGGGGCTGGACCTCACGCCGCCGCTTGCCGCGGCGTTTCCCGGGCTGATGGACGAGCTGTTGCGCTACCTTGCCGATTGGCAGCGCGAGGACGCTGCCGGCGAGGACGCTGCCGGCGGGGCCGCTGCCGGCGGGGCCGCTGACGGCGGCTCGGCGGCCTGAGGCCCTTGACTGGCGCGCTGCCGCCGGTACGCTCCACGCCATGCGTGACCACTTGGCGGCCTTCATGCTCGGCCTCATCATCGTCTTCGGCGGATGGTTCCTCCTGCTGGTCATTCGTCTGGATAGCGAGGCGGCTCTTGTGGTGCCGGTTGTGCTTGGGCTGATCACAGCCGTGGTGGCGCGTAGGCTAAGCGCGCTGCTCGGCGCCGTCGTCGGCCTGTACGCCTGGTATGCGCTCGCCTTCGCCGTGGGTCAGGAGTTCGGTGACGGGTGGCAGGCCTACGCCATCGTCTTCCCAATCCTCATCGCCACGGGGTTTGCGGGTGGACGGGCGCTGCTCTGGCTGCGGGCTGCAAGCGGCGCGGCGGCACAGGCATGACCGAGCGCGATCGACGGCGCGAGCTGGGCGAGGTCTACCGCCTGCGGATCACCGAGGCGGGCGTCTACATGCTGCGCAACCAGGCCACCGGCAAGATCCTGATCGCCTCGTCGCGGGATCTGGCGAGCGTCCGGAGCAAGATTGACCTTGGCCGCTCCACCGGGTCGGCGTCCGTGCTGGACCACCGCATGGCGGCCGACGCGCGGATCCACGGCATGGCGGTCATCGAACTGGTGGTGCTGGACGTCATCGACCTGCGGCCCGAGATGACGCTGGCCGAAGTCACCGCGGACCTTGCCTCGCTTGAGGCGCTCTGGCGCGACAAGCTGGCGCACGTCCCGCAGTACTGAGGCGGTGGTGCTGGCCTGCGGTCGCCTACACTCGGCGCGTGAGTCACGCATCGTCGGCCGGCACGCGCGGGCCGTTCATCACGCTTGAAGGCCCGGACGGCTCCGGCAAGTCCAGCCTGCTGCCACGGCTTGCTGCGGTGCTGCGCGAGCGCGGCCTGGACGTGGTGACCACGCGTGAGCCCGGCTCAACGCCGCTGGGCGAGCGGATCCGCGCGCTGCTGCTGGACACCGAGCCCAAGATTGACCATTCCGGCGAGGCCGACGCGCTCCTGTTTGCCGCGTCTCGCGCACAGCACGTGGCCGAGGTGATCCGCCCGGCCATGGCCCGTGGCGCGGTGGTGCTGTGTGACCGCTACGCGGACTCGTCGCTGGCGTACCAGGGCGGCGGCTCCGGCGTGCCGATGGACGAGCTGCGCGCCGTGCAGCACTTTGCCACCGGCGGCCTCAAGCCTGACCTGACGATCCTGCTGGACCTGCCGGTCGAAGTGGGGCTTTCGCGCAAGTCCGACGAGGTCACGCGCTTTGAGGCATACCAGGACGTCGCGTACCACCAGCGGGTGCGGGCGACATTCCTTGGCTTCGCCGCTGCTGAGCCCGGGCGGTACGTGGTGGTAGACGCCGCCGCGGCGCCCGATGCCGTGATGGCCGGGGCTGTGGCGGCGCTCGCCCGGCTAGGCGACCGCTGGCCGGATCTCGCCGCAGGCTGAGGGGTCAGGGCGCGCAGTCGCCCGGCTCGAAGCTCGGATTCTCCTGGGGCAGGCCAGGCGGCGGTGAGTCGCCGATGTACATCAGCAGCGTCCCGCAGGACAGCTTGGTCTCAGAGCGCACTTGGGTCATGGCGCCGCCCGGGCCAGGAACACCGTCGCTCGCGCTGACGCGCATCGTCGCCAGCACGCGGCCGGAGGCGGTCCTCGCCTCCACGACCCAGGGTCGCGCGGGCAGCATCGAGAACTCGATTGACCGCCGCTCCTCGCCCGGAGCCAACTGCAGTGCGACGCCGCCGTTCACGGTGACGGTCAGGACGAGCGTCGTTCCGTTCTGAACGGCCATGGAATGGAGCGGCATCGGCGTGGGCGCACAGGCAGACAGCAGAAGCACAAAGCCGGCAGCTTGCGCCAAGCGTTGTTGCATCACACCCGCCAGACGCGGGCCGCGGTCAGCCGGCCTCGGCGATGGACGCGCTGCGGCCGGAACCGTCCAGCGCGGTCCGCGCGGCGGCGAGCAGCGTCTCAGCGTCCGCCCCATCGTGCGGGAACCGCGCAATCCCGGTGCTCACCGAGACGGGCGCACCGCCAACAGGGTCCAGCGCAGCAACCCCGTCGCGTACCCGACGGGCAATCGTCACGCCACCGGCGGCGCCCGGCGCCACCAGCAGGAATTCATCGCCGCCGGCGCGCGCAATCGTGTCCACGATCCGGACACTCTCCGCAAGCACGGCCGCCACACGCCGCAGCACGACATCGCCTGCCCGGGAGCCGGCCCGCTCGTTCAAGGCGCGGAACCCATCCACATCCAGGATGGCCACGGAGACCTCGGTCCCCTGGCGCTGTGCCCGCGCAAGCTCCAGGTCCAGCACCCGGCGAGCGACACGCTCGTTTGGCAGCCCGGTGAGCGCATCCGCATGGGCAGTCCGCTCGCTCCAGTCAACCTCTTCGGCGGCCAGCGACGACAGCCGGAACGCCGCCAGCGCAGCAGCGGCCATATCGGCCACGGCGACCAGCAGGGTCTCTTCGCCGGTGTCCACGTTGTGCGAGCCCGCCCAGCCAAGGGTCAGCACGCCCACGCAGGCTTCCACTCCTCCGCCGGACGCCACAACAAGCGGCAGGTCCACGCCCGTCATCGGCCCACCATCGGGGCCAGCCGCGACGCGGCCAAGCGTGCCGGTCCGGTCCAGCGCCGCAACGTTGATTGGATGCTCTGGATCGCCAGCGACGGTCTCGGAGAACGCGCCAGCTTCAGCGGCCGTCATGCCCACGGTGAGGAGCAGTTCAAGCGCCGAGCCATCGGGTGCCAGCGCAAACACGGCCGCAGCCGACGCGCCAACCGCGGCCGTGCCCGCCTCAACGATCACGGCGAGGGCAGTGTCAAGGTCTGCGGCGCGCGCAAGCGCTGCAGCACCCGCCGAAAGCACGGACAGTGCGCCGGCGCTACCGGTGGTATCGGTCACGAAACCCTCCCTCGAGCCCCGTCCGGCGCATGTGGGAGCGTGTCGCTGCCGCCAAGACTGGGTGCCGGGATCGTACACCGGCGCCGCTGACAGACGGGTATCGTCGTGCGCTCCTCAACCGGTTAGACTCCCCGCGTGAAACTCGTCGTCTGCATTGTCGGGAGCGAGGATGCCGGCACCCTCGTGGATGCCCTCCTTGCCGCTGAGCACCGCGCCACGCGCCTGAACTCCTCGGGCGGGTTCCTCAAGAAATCCAACGCCACCGTCATGGTTGGCGTGGAGGACGAGGACGTGGACGAGGTGATGGCCCTTGTCCGCGACACCTGTCGCCCGCGGACCCAGATTGTCAAC
>CAIXZV010000201.1 GCA_903924005.1 uncultured Chloroflexota bacterium
CCTGGCGAGGTTGATGGTGCGCAGGATTGCCGGTCGCGGATGGGCAGTTGGCCGGGATCGAGCCGGGGCGCGGCCGCCGCGGCGCGGAAGTCAAGGGTCAATGCTGTCCCTCGGCGAAGGCACCCGATTCGTGCGCGGAACCCATTCGTCGGGGCGTCGCCCGAACGAACGCCGCCGCGAACGCCGGTGCGAATGCCCGGTCGCCATGCGGGCGTTTCGGGTGCGGCCATGCTCCACGACCTTCCCCTGGGGGATCACACGCCGCCCGCGGGGGGGGATCCCCGAGCCCCGGCAGCGGTCTCGGCGGCGCCGGCCGCCGAGGCGACTTCACCGTAGCTGCCTGCGGGTATGTGTCCCTCTGGCGCAGGCCCGGATTCGTGCGGCGGACCCATGCGTTTGGTCGTCGCCCGAACGCATGCCGGTGCGCATGCCGGTGGGCATGCCCGCACCGCATCGAAGCCTCCCGCGCGCGGACCGCCGCGGCGCGGACCGCACGGGCGGGACCACAGCCGCGGAGCGACTCAGGCGTCGTTTGGTCCTGGCGGACTTCTGAGCCGTGAAGATCGCCGTCGAGCCGACGACTCCCGCTTCCGACCCCCACGGGTGGTCCTCGCGCCAAATCCCGGGCAATCGAAATGGCGCAACATGCGGGCAACTGCCAGCTCCGCCGCTGCCGCTCGGGAATCGCCCCGTCAAGCCAAAGCGTGAACAGGGGTGCGCCAGCGAACTGGACCTGCTCGTGGACGCCGGTCGAGGCCCACGCTTCGGATCGGGCATTGGCTCGATCCACTCGGCAGTTGAGCGAATAACTAGACCCGTTTTGACCCGGAGCGTGAGCGTGGAGCACACCGCTTAGCCCGGCCGACTTAAAAGTCCCCTGCTCTACCGCTGAGCTACGGGCCCCCGCCGAACTCTACCCCGTACGGGGCGCCAGCCCCGCACGGACCGGTACGAGGCTCTCGCCCGTGCCGGGTGCCGGAAGCGCCTGAGTGCACCTAGGGCAGCAGCGACGCGTCCAGCAGCTGCGCGGTGGTGATCGCGTTGGGCACCAAGCCAAGCGAGGCCATGAAGTCAACCGACAGCTGCCATCCGGCGGTGTCGAGCGCGCCGTAGACACCGCCCGTGCGCGCACTCGCCCAAATGGCGATGGTGGCGTCGAGGATCTGGCGCTGCAGGGCGGCGTTTGACTTGAGGTCCGGCACCACCGCAAACGTGGCGTCAAGGCCCTTCTGCGGATCGGCCTTGATCTCGTTCATCGCGCGCAGCGTGGCTGCGGTGAACGCCTTGAGCGCGTCGTGCTTGGCGGCCAGCGTCTTGTTGCCGGTGACGAGCCCTGGGCCAGGGAGCGGCGTGATGCTGTCGATGGTGAGGACAACCGGCTCGATGCCCGCGTTGCGCAGCTGGATGGGCTCGTTGTTTGCAAAGCCTGTCGCCGCGTCCACCACGCCCTGCTGCAGGGCCGTGGCCTGGCCGAAGGAGGGGAACTCCACGATGGTGACGTCGGTGGCCTTGAGGCCGGCTGAGCCAAGCAGCGCCAGAAGCATGATCCATGAGGATCCGTACTTGCCCGGGATGCCGATCTTCTTGCCCCGCAGGTCAGCCGCCTTGGTGATACCGGCCCCCGCCTTCGCGAGGACGATGCACGGGTACTGGCCAAAGATGGTGGACGTGTAGACCACGGGGATCCCCTGGCTGACGGCAGGGATCACCGACGTGCCGTCGCCTGCGCCGATGTCCACCGCACCCTGTCCCAACAGCGTGATGAGGTCGGGGTCGATCTTGTTCTGGAGCGTCACGTCAAGCCCGGCCGAGCCGTAGTAGCCGGCCTGCTGGGCGAGGTAGAACTGCGCAAACTGGACGCTGGGGATATAGCCGAGACCGACGGTGAGCTTGACCGCGGGTGCAGGCGTGCCGCCACCGCTGGGGATGGCTGGCGTTGGCGTGGCGCCGGTGCCGCACGCGGCGAGGGCGAAGGCGGCAGCAAGCGCGAGTGCCGCAGCGCGGCGCTGCGACGGACGACGGGCGGATCCGGACACGGTGGGTGAACCTCCTAAGAACGAGCGTTGCGCGTCACCGCTCGCCAACCAGGCGGCGCTCGATGGCGATCATGACGAGGTAGAGGCTGATGCCCATCAGGGCGAGGGTCATCAGTGCAGCAAACATGAGCGGCGTGTCAAACAGCGAGGCGCGGGCGATGTTGATGAGGACGCCAAGCCCGGTGTCGCCACCCGCCCACTCCCCCACGATGGCGCCGATGACCGCAAGCGTGATCCCCACGCGCAGGCCGCCGAGGATGGCGGGGAGCGCGGCCGGAACCTCGATGCGGGTGATGATCTGCCAGCCCGACGCCCGGAAGCTCCTGGCCATCTCCAGCAGGCGCTTGTCTACCGAGCGAATGCCCACCATGGTGGCCACCGCAACCGGGAAGAAGACGATGAGCGTGCAGATGATGAGCTTGGAGAAGAGCCCTGTGCCAAACCAAAGGGCGATCAGCGGTGCGAGGGCCAACACCGGCGTGGCCTGCGCAGCCACCAGGTAGGGGCTGAGCAGCCGCTCCGCCAGCCGCGAGCGCGCAAGGCCGATACCCGCCACAAGCGCCACCGCAGAGCCAAGCGCAAAGCCCAACAGGACTTCGATCAGCGTGGTGGAGAAGTGCGGCCACATCGTCCCCTCCGCCCAGGCGCGGACAAAACGCTCCATCACGGTGAGCGGCCCGGGGAGGACAAACGGGGGGAAGCCGCTCACGACGATGACAAGCTGCCAGACGACGAGGAAGACGGCGAGGCTCACGGCGATCGGCCACGCCGTGGCTGCCAGGCGGCGCGTGCCGGGGCGGGGACGAGGGGTGCTCACTCCGGGCCCTCCGGACGGAACGGGTCAAACCAGGCAGGTGTGCCCGGCTCTGTCTCCGCGTGCGGACGAGCGGACCCGTCGCCCGGCGGCAGACCCGCTGGGACAGCCAGCCGTGCCTCCTCCATCGCGATGCTGTCGTCGGTGGTGTCCACGAGGTGCGCCCGGACATCCGCGGCAACCGACGAGACAAACGCCGAGTCAAGGTCCGCCACCCGGCGCGGGCGCGGCAAGTCCACGGCGATCTCCGCCACGATGTGCGCAGGCCGCGGCGACAGCACCACCACGCGGTCCGCCAGGAAGACCGCCTCAGGAATGCTGTGGGTCACCAGCACAATCGAGGTGCCGGTCCGCTCCCAGAGCCGCAGCAGCTCCGCGTTGAAGCGCTCGCGGGTGAGGGCGTCAAGCGCGCTGAACGGCTCATCAAGCAGCAGCAGGCTTGGCTCCAGCGCAAGCGCTCGGGCGATGGCCACACGCTGACGCGTCCCCCCTGAGAGCGTCCCGGGTCTGGCGCCGGCGTGCTCTCGCAGACCCACAAGGCCAAGCAGATCCGACGCCCGCGCTGCCTGCTTCGCCTTCGACCAGCCGGCCAGCTGCATCGGGAAGCGGACGTTGTCTTCGGCCGTCTGCCACGGCAGTAGCCGAGGCTCCTGAAAGACCACGCCGACACGAGGATCGGGTCCGGTGACCGGGTCTCCGTCAATCAGGACGCGACCGTTGTCGGGAGCGATGAGCCCGCCTAGGACGCGCAGCAGCGTGCTCTTGCCGCAACCGTTGGGGCCGATGAGGGCCACCACTTCGCGCGGGCGGATCGACAGGCTGATGGAGTCCAGCACGTGCGCCGGCCGCGCACCGCGGAAGGAGAGCGACACGCCCTCCACACGAACGTCAGCTCCCTCAACCAGGGCGGGGACGCGCAGGGCGCCATCGGACGGCATCACCGTCTCGGGCTGCCTCAGCGGGTCCATGACACCTCCGTACGCACAAGCGGCGACGGGGCAGGCGACCACAACGCGCCCGACAAGGGGCGATGACCGCAGCCTTCTCTCATCCGGACTGTACCGTCGGCTCCGTTTGGCGAGGGTCACCTCGCCCCGGATCTGCTGCACCCCGCGTTCACTGCGATTGCGGAGCCGCTCGTGGGCTTGCCCCGCGCGTGCGGAGCTGTACCACCGGTAGGGAGTTGCACCCTGCCCCGAAGACTCTGCGCCGATGCTACCACCGGCGGTCAGCGCAGCCTGTCGCTCAGCCCGGCGCTTCGTCCTGGCGCTCAAGCCCCTGGCGCGAGCCGCGCAGGGCCGGGTACAGCGCCAGATAGGTTGCGTAGCCCGCGGCGTGGCGGTCCGAGACGGCGGGGTTGGGCTCAAGACGCCGGGCGACGGCCGTCATTGCCGCAACCGCCTCGGCAAGCCCGATCGCCGCGCCCGAGCCCGACGCTGCCAAGATGGCGGCCCCCAGGACAGCGGTCTCACCCACGAGGGGCACCGCGGTCGGCACGCCCAGCACATCGGCCTTGATCTGGCCCCATAGGTCGCCAGGCGTGGTGCGACCCGCCAGCCGCAGTTCGCCGATAGGCGCCCCGGCGACCGCCAGCGGCTCGGCAACGCTCCGCATCGCGTACGCCGCGCCCTCCAGCACCGCGCGGACGAGGTGGCCGCGGCCGTGCTCAAGGCCAAGACCCACAAAGGCGCCCCGAGCCGTTTCGTCAAACACGGGCGCACGCTCCCCCGCCAGATACGGCAGGAACGTCACACCGCCAGCCCCCGCAGGGACAGCAGCGGCCGCGGCGAAGAGTTCGTCGATGGTCCAGCGGTCGCCCAGCACGGCGCCGCGCAGCCAGTCCAGCGACGCGCCAAGCGCTGCCATCGCCCCGCCCACAGCCCAGCGTCCGGGCAGCGGCGCCGGGGCGCAGTAGAGCCCGGGAACGGCCACCGCGTGGTCCGCATAGATGGCCAGACCACCGCTGGTGCCGCCCGTGTCCACGGCGTCTCCCGCGTGGCGCAGCCCCGCTCCCAGCATTGACGCCGCGCCATCGTTGACCCCGGTTACAACGGGCGTCCCCGGGCGCAGCCCCAAGGCCGCAGCGGCGCCAGACCGCAAGACCCCCAGCGGCGACCCGAACGGACGACCTGGCGGAACCTTCCCGGGCAGCACCCCGGCTTCTGCAAGTGACGCCGCGTCGGGTCCCGAATCGTGGGCCTGTGTGGAGGTGGCTGGCACGCCGGTCAGCCACAGGCCCAGTGCATCGCAGGCCGGCAGCAGCCAAGCTGCCCGCGCCACGGTGTCGGGCTCCGTGCGCGCCAGCCACGTCATCGATGGCAGGAACCCAAACCCGGCCGCCCGCACCCGGCGGTCCTGCCACGTGATCGCGGGCCGCAGCGCGTCGCCTACGGCGTCCACGGC
>CAIXZV010000202.1 GCA_903924005.1 uncultured Chloroflexota bacterium
CCTGAGCCGTGACCAGGTGGTTGTCCTTGAAAGCTTCCTGCGCTCGCGAGGCAACCTGCGAGATATGGAGCGAGAGTTGGGCATCAGTTACCCAACTGTTCGGGCTCGGGTTGAAGCGTTGGTCCGCGCGCTGGGCTTTGGCCCGCGCGACGAGGACCCGGCCGCAGCAACCCCTGATACCGCCACCGGGCGCCGGGAGATCCTGGAGCGTCTGGCCCGCAAGGAGCTCACCGCGGAGGAGGCAGCCGATGCCATCCGCCGGCTCGGAAAGGACCCCCGATGACCGAAAGTACGCGCACAGATCCCTCCGCCCGCATCCTGCCAATTGCACCCGGGGGAGAGGTGGAATTCCGCCTCAGCTCCCACGATCTGCGCATCCGCGCCGTGGACGGCGATCAGGTTGTCATCCGGTCCCGCGGCAATGACGATCTGGAGCGCCATCTCGAGATCCAGACCGGGACGGGCTACATCCGCGTCCTGGATGGACCTGCGGGCTCGTGGCGCATCGGCCCAATCACTATGCGGACGGGCCACAACCCGGACCTCGAGGTGGACGTGCCGCGCAACGTGCGCGTTGCCGGGCGAACCATCTCGGGCGATATCACGGCGGTTGGGCTCGGGGCGTCCAGCCGCTGGACCACCGCCACGGGCGATCTGCGTCTGGGCGTTGAGGCAGGCCCGGTTGTGGTTGAGACGATGTCAGGCAACGTCCGGATTGAGTCGGGCGCCGCGCTTGACGTGACGGCGCGCACCGTCTCGGGCGACGTCCGAGTGCACGCGCCGCGGATTCTGGCGGTTGACGCCGCCACCACAAGCGGCAACATCGAGATTGACGCCGCTCTCGCAGAACACGGGCGCCACACGCTGACATCGGTGAGCGGCGATGTGCGGATCCTGACCGGGAGCGACGTCCGGGTGGAGTCCTCGTCCGTGGCCGGTGACATACGGGCTGCGATGCCGCACCGCTCCGAAGGGAGTCGTGGCCGACGTGTGGTGACAGTTGGCGCTGGCCGCGTCCAGGTGTCGGTGAAGACGATGTCGGGCGATGTCAGCCTGCGGCCAGGTGCGCCGGATGCTGCGGCACCCACGGGCAGGGGACCGATGCCCGAGCCGACGCCCAAGGCGGCCCGGTCAGAGGTCCGCTGGGCACCGGCCGCCGGCGGGACCGGCGCCGCCCACGCGGCCGGCCCTGACAACGAGACTGAGCGCCTCGAGGTGCTCCGAGCGCTTGAGCGCGGAGAACTCGACGTGGACACGGCATGGGCGCGGCTTGCGTCCCTCGATGATGCCGCGCTTGGCGCCGGGGCCTGACGTCGTGTCCGAGGACGCGCTCGATCAGGTGCTGCGGCTGGTTGCGGAGGGCCGCCTAACCGCGGCTGAGGCCGAGCCGATCCTGGCCGCGCTTGACGAGCGCGACGGCAAGGCGCAACCCCGCGCGGGCGGGCCGGGCCGCGAGATCCGGATCGAGGTCCGCGAGGGGAAGCGGCTCATCGTGAACCTGCGGCTGCCAATCTCGATTGGGCGCTACGCGCTGGACCGGATCCCGGGGCTGTCTGGCGACCAGGTGAACCGCGTGCGCGAGGCGCTGGACTCGGGGATCACCGGACCTGTTGTGGCCGTGGACGACGAGAACGGCAGCGTCCGCATCGTGATTGAGTAGGGAGGGAGAACCCCATGTTGCAGATCGATCTGCTCTTGGAGCATGCGTATCGGCGGGAGGCCGCGATGTACGCGGCGGCTGCCGCCCGACGCTTGGCGCGCGGGCAAGCCCCAGTCCGCGTGCAGGTAGGCGTGCTGCTGATCAGGCTGGGTCAACGGGTCGCTGGCGATCCCCGCAGGGTCACAGCGTGGCAGTCCGAGCCGTTCCTCACGCCGCAGGCAGCGTCACGGTGAACCGGGCGCCCTGACCGTCCGGCGATGCCGCAACAATCGTGCCGCCATGCGCGGTTGCGATGCGCCGGGCAATCGCAAGCCCAAGCCCTGTGCCCCCGGAACCGTGGCGCGTCGTGCCTGACAGGCGGGTGAAGGGCTCAAAGATTCGTTCGCGCTCTGCAACAGGAATACCTGGTCCCTGATCGTCCACGTCAATCACGGCGTGGCTGCCAGCCGCCCGCACCCTGACCGTCACCGCGCTGTCGCGGGGCGAGTGGTCAATCGCGTTGTCCACGAGGACAAGGATCAGCTGGATCAGCCGATCGCGGTCCGCCAGCACGGGCACAGGTCCCTGCGCGTCAAGCTCCAGACGGACGCCGCGCTCTGCCGCTAGCGCTGAAGCGCCGCGCACGGTGTCGCCTGCAATCGATGACGCATCCACCGGCTCCAGGGTCACGTTTGTGCGTGTCTCGTCCCAGGCGGCCAGCTGCAGCAGGTCGCCCACAAGCCCGGCAAGCCGGTCAGCCTCGCCGATGATGTCGGTGACAAACGGGCGGCCGTCTTCGGTGACCAGCCCCTCGCGCTCCAGCACCTCCGCGTTGGCGCGGATCAGGGCCGCCGGCGTGCGGAGCTCGTGCGAGGCGTCGGCGACGAAGCGCCGCTGCGCGTCGAAGCCCTCGCGGATCGGCCGCAGGGCGCGCCCGGTGACCAGCAGCGTGATGAGCGCTGCGGCCACGAGACCCAGACCCGCCACTGCGGAGGTGGCGAGGATCAGGGTCCGGCTCTGGCGGTCATGCAGCGTCAGCACGAACACGCCCTGGACAAACCCGGTGGTGCTCCCGTCGTGGCTGACCATGATGGTGAGGAGGCGGACGCTCGTCCCGCCGGCGGCCACCGTGCGCAGGTCCTGCCCGCTGTGCGACGCGGCGGCGACCGCCCCAAGATCCGGCAGCCCCGTCAGCGTTGCGTTGGACCGGTTCTCCACCACCGCGCCGTTTGGGTCCAGCAACAGCACAAACGTGTCGGAGTCTGCGGGTGCGTGCTCGGTCTGCTCTTCGCCCGAGCCGCCGGTATGCGTCTCGCCGTCTGCAGCGGCAGCGCGCGTTGTGACGGCCGAGACAAGCGCGCGGTCCACGTCCCCGTCAAGCGCGCGCAGGCCCACCAGGACGGTGGCAGCGCCGGTGCCCACCACAAGCAGCGCAAGCAGGACCATCACCTGCAGGAACAGCCGTTGCCGCGTCCGCCGGAGAAGCCGCTCCGTAGGCCCGATGGTCACGTCGGTCAGTCCTCGGCCTTGAGCGTGTACCCCACGCCACGCACGGTGCGTAGTCGTTCAGCCCGATCCAGTTCACCAAGCTTGCGCCGCAGGTACGAGACGTACAGGTCCACCACGTTGGAGTAGACGTCCGGCTCCGCGCCCCACACCTGGTCCAGGATCTGCTGCCGGGTGACCACTTGGCCGGCATGCCGGATGAAGAAGCCCAGCAGCGCAAACTCGCGCGCGGACAGGTCCACCGTGCGGGTGCCCACCTGGGCAACGTGGCGCAGCTCGTCGAGGATGAGGTCTCCAGCAGCCATCCGGCCCTCGCCCGCGGGGGCGGGTCGGCGTGCCAGCGCCCGAATGCGCGCCAGCAGCTCCGAGAAGGCAAACGGCTTGGCGAGGTAGTCGTCCGCGCCGGCGTCAAGCCCAGCGACGCGATCGTCCACGGAGCCAAGCGCGGTCAGCATGAGCACCGGCGTTGCGATGCCCTTCGCCCGCAGCAGACGCAGCACGGTCACGCCGTCGATGTCGGGCAGGCCGCGGTCGAGGACCACCACGTCATGGGAACCGCTTTCGGCGAGGGCGATGGCGCTCACCCCGTCGGGCGCGATGTCCACGACATGGCGCTCCGCCACCAGGACCCGCTTGATTAGGGCGGCCATCTTCGGCTCGTCTTCAACTACCAGTACGTGCATGACCGGATTGTGCGGCCCACCGACGCACAGGTCGAGGGTTTAGAGGCCGGTCTGTGAGAACTCTCATCGCCTCCTCAGCGGATGCGGAGGCCGCCGGCCCGATCGTTAGCCACATCAAACCGCACCCCCTCTCGGAGGAGATCACACATGCGCAACCGTCTCGCGCTCTTCGCGGCCTCGCTGGCCGCCTCTGGCGTGCTGGCAGCTGGCCTGGTGTTTGTTGGGCTGTCGCCGGCACCTGTTCCAGCCGCCGACGCCACCATCACGGCACCCGTGACCAACGCCCCACCCGCCCCCATCACCCAGATCGACACCATCTACGTCACGCCCCAGGCCACCCCGGCCGAGGTTGTCGTGACGCAGGTTGTCCCGAGCAAGCACCACGGCGATGACGGCAACGAGGGCGGGGGCGACGACTGATGTCTGACCCGCGTCTGCTCCCGCCGCCCGCCCTGGCCCCTCGCGCGCCTCGCGCACCCCGCGCAAAGCCGGATGCAAACCCGCTGCGCCTGCTGCTCGCACTTGCCGGAATCGCATCGGCATCTGCGCTCGTCACGGCGATGCTGCCGTCGATCACGCCCGCGTCCGCTGCTGGTGCGTCCACGACGCAACAGGACGCAGCCGTTGCCCCGGCGCCGTCCGTGATCCACGTGCAGCGCGTGGTCCAGCTGGCTCCGGGCCAGACGGCGCCGCCGAACACGTCAGTGCAGATTGCCCCGCAGCCCACGCCGCGCGTCCGCGTGGTCACCGTCACCCGGCAGTCCGGCAAGCCGTGACCACGGCCCTCGAATCGGTTGCGTTTGCCGCCTCTCGCCCGATGATGGGCGGCGAGGTGTCGATCCACACCCTCGATGGGGTGGGTGCGCCGGCAACGGCCGCCCGTCTCGAGGGCGTGCTGGACCGTCTCGAGGTCTGGGCCTCGCGCCTGACCCGCTTCAACCCCGCCTCTGAGCTGATGCGGCTGAATGCGTCACCCGACGACGAGGTGGCCGTCGGCCCGACGCTTACCGCTGTCCTGGACTGGGCTCGGATGGCTGAGTCCATCTCCGACGGGCTTGTGGATGTCGCCATGCTGGACGCGCGCCTCGCCGCCGAGACAGGCGCCCCTGTTTCCCAGCCTGTGAGCGCCAGCCGTCGCTGGTCACTGCGCCGGACGGCGCGTGGCGCATCGGTGGTCCGCCAGCCAGGCGTCCGCTTCGACCTCGATGGCGTGGCGAAGGGCTGGCTTGCCGACCGCGCGCTCGCGCTGACCCCGGGGCGCTCCGCCCTTGTGGATGGTGACGGCGATGTGGCGGTCCGCGTTGCGCCCGGTGACGAGTGGGTAGTCGGCATCGCCGACCCGCGCGAGTCAGGAACGCTGCTCGCGTCGATCCGCCTTGACGCGGGCGCCGCTGACGCCACCAGAACGCGCACCCTCGGGATCGCCACGTCGGGCACCAGCATCCACCGCTGGACCGCGGCCGGCGCCGAGACCCACCACCTGATTGACCCGCGCACGTGGCG
>CAIXZV010000203.1 GCA_903924005.1 uncultured Chloroflexota bacterium
CGGTCCGCTCCAGCCCCATGAGATTCGGGCGGCGTCGCCCGGCCCTGCGGACAGTGCCGGCCTGGATCCGCTCGCGATTGCCGTGGCCAGCGCGGGACAGGAGGCAGGCGAGCGACGCGCGGCCAGTCAGGACGGCGTGGCCGTGGTGCCTGCTGAAGACGTGACCGAACCGGGGTGACATCGCCCAACCGCCCCGCCCGCGGCGGCCCCGCTGGCAGGGGCAGGATCGAAACAATCCTGATGGGGTCCCGTGACGGCGGCCCCTCTGGCGGCGGCCCCTCTGGCAGCGGCAGGATCGCCACGCTCGCAGGTGCTGCCGGCCCCGGGTGGGTGGAGGCGCTCGGGATCGCGGACGGCCGCGTGGTTGTCGCCGGGACGCTCGCAGATGTCGAAGCCGCGGCACCAACATCGGCGCGTCGGATTGTCCTTGGTCCCAATGAAGCCGCCGTTCCTGGCCTCACCGATTCGCATCTGCATCTCGCCGACGCTGCGCTGGCCCGCCAACGGCTCGCTCTTGAAGGCACAGGCTCCCGGCACGAGCTGATCCAACGCGTCCGGGCCTTCGTTGGGCTGATGCCGGATGACGCGGAGGCGTGGGTGCTCGGTGCCGGATGGGAGCCGGACACGCTTGGCGGCTGGCCCACCGCGGATGATCTGGAGACCGCGGCGCCGGGACGCCTCGTCGCGGTCTGGGCACACGACCACCACGCGATGCTGGTATCGCACGCTGCGCTTCGTCTCGCCGGCGTGGACGCCGCCACCGGTGATCCGGCTGGCGGCGTCATCAGACGCGGCGCAGACCGCGCCGCAACCGGGGTCCTCCACGAGGGCGCCGTGGCGCTCGTCGCGGACCGCATCGCGGATCCAGAGGCCGCAACCATCGCCGCGGCCGTGCGCTCCCTGGCCGCGGAACTGCTCGCCCTTGGCGTGGTCGCTGTCCATGACCCAGGCGGGCTTGGCCCAGCCGACGGCCTCGGCGCGCCCATCGAGGCCTACCGCCTGCTCGCCGCCGACGGCCGTCTCGGGATCAGGCTCCACGCCTGTGTCCGGGCGGACCAGCTGGGCGCGGCGATTGCGGCGGGTCTGCGCTCTGGCGAGCCGCTTGGCCCCGACCCGCTCGACAGACTGCGCCTCGGCTGGCTCAAGACGTTTGCGGACGGCAGCCTCGGGTCCCGGACCGCCGCGTTGCTGGAACCACTGGCGCCGCTGCCGGGGGAGCCCGCGCCGCCGAACGACGGGTTTGGCGTCTGGGTCACTGAGCCTGCGGAGCTTGTTGAACTTGCGCGCAGGGCGGCCCAGGCAGGCATCGCCAACCAGATCCACGGCATCGGCGACGCAGCGGTCCGCGCCGCCCTAGACGCGCTTGCGCCCACGGTTGGGGCCACCTCGCTCATGCCGCGCGTGGAGCACGCACAGCTAGTCGCCGAGGCTGACATTCCGCGCTTTGCCGCTCTGGGGATTGCTGCCTCCATGCAGCCGGTCCACGTGCGCAGCGACGCCGCCGCCGCGCGCCGCCTCTGGGGCTCGAGGGCGGAGGAGCGTGGCTACGCGCTTGGACGC
>CAIXZV010000204.1 GCA_903924005.1 uncultured Chloroflexota bacterium
AGTGGTTGATGGTGCCGCTCTCGAAAAGCGGTGTGCGCAAGCATCGTGGGTTCGAATCCCACCCTCTCCGCCAGTCAACCAAACCAATTTGGCCTCGACCCGACGAGTTCGCTCGTCGGGTCTTGTATTCTCTCGCGCGGAGAGGTCGCCTAGTGGCCTAGGGCGCCGCACTGGAAATGCGGTATGGGGCAACCCATCGCGGGTTCAAATCCCGCCCTCTCCGCCAGTTCTTCACAAACGTCGGCGTTCCCGAGTGCCGGCGGTGTCCGCGGCGTTGAGGGCCGGGTCCCGCGCAGCGGCGACGCGCGAACCGTGCCAGGTCCGGAAGGAAGCAGCACTAAGCGAATGTCGCCGGGTGCCGCGGATCGGCCTGGCCTGAGCCGCGGACACCGCCGGCCCCCGGGCCCGTCAGGCGCAGCCGACCACCAGCCCCCGCCCCGTCTGCCGCAGGAGCCACCGATGACGTCGGCCGTGCCCCATCAGGCCCTCTACCGCCGATGGCGAGCCCAGACGTTCTCCGAGATCGTCGGGCAGGAGGCCGTCGTCTCCACGCTGCGCAACGCTGTCATCACAGGACGCGTCGCCCACGCCATCCTGTTCACCGGTCCACGCGGTACGGGGAAGACGTCGCTGGCACGGATCCTGGCCAAGGCGATCAACTGCCAGAACCTGAGCCCCACCGCGGATCCCTGCGACCAGTGCCCCCCGTGCGTGTCGATCCGCGAGGGGCGGGCGATGGATCTCGTCGAGATCGACGCCGCCTCAAACCGCGGTATCGACACCATCCGCGACCTTCGTGAGCGCATCGCGTACGCGCCCGCCGAGCTGCGCCGGAAGGTCTACATCCTCGATGAGGCGCACCAGATCACCAAGGAAGGCTGGAACGCGCTCCTCAAGTCGCTTGAGGAGCCACCGGACTTCGTTGTCTTCATGTTCGCGTCCACCCACCCACAGGACTTCCCGCCGGCCATCCTGTCGCGTCTTCAGCGGTTTGACGTCCGCAAGCTCACCGTGGCCGAGATCACCGGCAAGCTTGAGCGGATCCTGACGTCGGACGGGCGCGAGGTTGACCCAGAGGCCATCCGCATCATCGCGAGGCTCGCAGCCGGCGGCATGCGTGACGCCGAGTCCATCCTCGACCAGCTGCTCTCGTCAACGTCGGGGGCCATCAGCGCCGCGGCTGTCCGCGATCTCCTTGGGCTTGCCGATGGCGAGGCGATCCGCGGCTTCCTCGGCGCCCTCGTCGCGGGGGACGCCGCCGTGGGCATCGGCATCTTGGACGGACTCGAGGAGCGCGGCCGAGACCTGCGTGTCTTCCTGGACCAGGCGGTCGAGGCGCTGCGCGAACGCATGCTGGCCGATCTCGGCGAGGGCCGCCAGCCAGGGCCGGTTGTCATCGATGCTGCGCGCAGGCTGGCCGCCATCGATCCTCAGCGGCTTGGCTCAGGCGGTCTGCGTCTCCAGCTTGAGCTCGCGCTGTTCTCCATCGCCGGGTCACCGTCCGCCGCGGCAGCGGTTGTCGCACCGGTGGTCCTGCCTGCGCCTGTCGCGATGCCTGTCCCGGCGCCAGCGCCCCGGGCAGAGCCGGCCCCAGCCCCAACGCCAGCCCCAGCCCCAACGCCAGCCCCAGCCCCGCAGGCTGCGCCCGTATTGGCTGCCCAACGCAACGTCGAGCCTGCTCCAGCCCCGACGCCAGCCCCGAAACCTGCGCCGCCGGCTGCACCCGGTGACGATCTCGAGCGCCTGCGCCAGGGGTGGGGAGAGGTCGTTGCGGCCATCGGCTCCAGCCCCGCCATTCGGCCACTCATCACCGCATGCCGCCCGGTTTCCGTGGAGGGCAACGTGATCACCCTAGGCTTCCCGGAGGAGCAGGGGTTCCTCAAGGATGTCGCTGAGCGCCGCAAGGCCAACCTCGAAGCGGGGATCGGCGGCTTTCTCGGCCGTCAAGTTGGCGTGCGCTGCGTGGCCACCAACTTGGACCTTCTGCCGCCGCTCCCCGTCAACGACGACGAGGCTCGCATTCTTGAGGAGGCCAAGAGGATCTTCGCCGACGATTTCGCCGACGTGCCCGAGGTCAGTTAGTCGGCCGCGCCCTACCATCGAGCCTGTCAAACAAGAATTGTTCCAGCGCCACAGACCGGAGGACCCGCAAGCATGGGTATGAACCCGCAGAAGATGCTCCTTCAGATGCAGCAGCAGATGGCGCGGATCCAACAGGAACTTGAGACCGCCACCGTCGAGGGCAGCGCGGGCGGAGGCGCCGTCAAGGTCACTGTGACCGGCAAGCGGAATGTCGTCGGTCTCACCATCGACAGATCGGCAGTGGATCCCGACGACGTGGAGATGCTGCAGGATCTGGTCATGGCGGCGGTTAACGAGGGCCTCAAGGCTGCCCAGGCGCTTGAGGAGCAGCGAATGGGCGCCTTGACGTCGGGCCTTCGCATCCCCGGCATGTTCTAGCTCGCCGCCATGGCCTCGCCTGTCATCGAGCCCGTCGCGCGCCTCGTGGAGGCGTTTGCGCGTCTGCCCGGCATCGGCCCAAAGACCGCCCAGCGCCTCACGTATCACCTGCTTCGCGCACCCGATGCCGAGGCACGCACATTGGCGCGTGCCCTGATCGCCGTCCGCGACGAGGTGGTCTTCTGCGAACGGTGCTTCAACATCAGCGATGCGCCGCTCTGCCCCATCTGTCGCGACCCTGCGCGCGATGACATGGTGATGTGCGTGGTGGAGGAACCTCTGGACGTCTTGGCAATCGAGCGGACGGGTGAGTTTCGCGGCCGCTACCACGTGCTCCACGGGGCCATCAGCCCCATCGACGGCATTGGACCCGAGCGCCTGCGCATCCGCGAGCTGATCGCCAGGGTTGACGAGGCGTCCGCCGCGGGCTCCACTGTGGCTGAGGTGATCATGGCCACCAACCCGACACTCGAGGGCGAGGCAACGGCGATGTACCTGGGCGAGCGTCTTGAGGGCAAGGTGGGCAGCGTCACGCGGATCGCGCGCGGCCTCCCGGTCGGCGGTGACTTGGAATACGCCGATGACGTCACCCTCATCAGGGCTCTCCAGGGTCGGCGCGCCCTCTGATGCGCGAACTCGTCTTCGAGCTTCTGCTGCGCCTGATCAAGCCGTTGGGTGCGCTCGTCGTGGGCGCGCTCGTCTGGCTGGTGGCAACCGCGGTAGGCGGAGTCCCGGGTTCTGCCAGCCTTGCGATCCTGTCCTGGCTCGCCGGCGCAGCGTTCGTGCTCCTCGTGGCCGAAGGGCCAATCTGAGGGTCGCGCGCAGTCCCGGTGCCGACCGCAGCAACCGCTTGACAGGCCCCCCAACCCACCCTACTATCCCACCTCGCGCCTCACCAACTCGAGGCACGCCGGTCCTCCACCACGGTGGTGACCACCCGAACCCCGCTTGACACGGGGAGCGAACTACGGCATCATTGCCAGTCCGCGCTCCGGGCGGTACGAGGCCGGGCGCTGCACCTTAACAACTGAAGAGTGGTAGGAACTTCAGCACGAGAACGTGCCTGGACCAAGCTTTAAGCGTATAGCTCAACCGCAAGGTTGAGTTTCACGGAGAGTTTGATCCTGGCTCAGGATAAACGCTGGCGGCGTGCATGAGACATGCAAGTCGAACGGTCGAGCTTGCTCGATAGTGGCGAACGGCTGAGTAACGCGTAGGTGACCTGCCCCGAAGTGGGGGATAACTGCCCGAAAGGGTGGCTAATACCGCATGTGGCGACGCTTTCATTGGCGTCATCAAAGCCGCGAGGCGCTTCGGGAGGGGCCTGCGTCCGATTAGCTCGTTGGTGGGGTAATGGCTCACCAAGGCGACGATCGGTAGGTGGTCTGAGAGGACGATCACCCAGACTGGGACTGAGACACGGCCCAGACTCCTACGGGAGGCAGCAGTCGGGAATTTTGCTCAATGGGCGCAAGCCTGAAGCAGCAACGCCGCGTGGGGGATGACGGCCTTCGGGTTGTAAACCTCTTTTCCCGGGGACGATAATGACGGTACTCGGGGAATAAGTCACGGCTAACTACGTGCC
>CAIXZV010000205.1 GCA_903924005.1 uncultured Chloroflexota bacterium
CATCTCGTCCCCTGCCGGCGCTGGCGCAGCACTCAGCGCCATCGCAGGTCTGGTTGCCGCCGCGTGCGCGCTTGCCGTTGGCGAACTGATGGCGGGTCTCCTCAGCGGCGTCCCGTCGCCGGTTGCCGCTGTGGGCGCAGCCGTGATTGACCTTGCACCACCCGGCGCCAAGCAGGTGGCCGTGGGCTTGTTTGGCACCGCCGACAAGCCCGCGATCCTGCTGCTCGTGACGGCCGTCGTGCTGCTGGCCGGGGCCGGGATCGGGCTCTGGCATCGACGATCTGCGGCGGATGCAAGGATCCTTATCGGTCTGGTGGTTGCGGCCGGGGTCATCGCCTCGCTGCGCAACACGTCAGCATCGCTGCCTGAGGTGGCGCTCGCGGCCGCCGTGCAGATCCTGGTGGCATTGCAGGTGCTCGGCTGGCTTGGCGACTGGGCGGGGCAGGCCTCCGCAGGGTCGCAGGCGGGGTCGCAGACGGGGTTCTCGACTGGGTCGCCGGCCGTCCCCGGGCGACGGCAGTTCCTCGTTGGCGCCAGCGCCATCGGCGTCTTGGCCGTTGTCGGCGGCGGCCTTGGCCGTTGGCTGGTGGACGGCAGAGCCAACCGCGTCGCGGCTGGCGCGGGCAGTGGCGGTCCATCAGCGTCCGGCCAGCCCGGCAACGGCAGCGGCACAGGGGCCATGCCCTCGGCCATCGAGCCCGCGGGCACACCGCCGCCTGACGCCTCGTTCGCCATCGACGGCATCACCCCCATCGTGATGCCCAACAAGGACTTCTACCGGATCGACACGGCGCTCGTCACGCCATCGGTTGACCTGGCCAGCTGGCACCTCAAGATCCACGGGATGGTGGACAAGGAGGTCACGCTCACATTTGACGAACTGGTCCAGTTCCCGCTCATCGAGCGATACGTCACCATCGCCTGCGTCAGCAACGAGGTTGGCGGCTACCTGGTGGGCAACGCGAAGTGGACTGGCGTCCGGCTGCTGGACGTCTTGGAGATGGCCGGCGTCCAAGCGGGTGCAACGCAGGTGGTCCCCCGCTCCGTGGACGGCTGGACCGCGGGCTTCCCCACCGAGTGGCTCCACGACCCGGCGCATCCTCGTGACGCGCTGATCGCGGTGAAGATGAATGACCAGCCGCTCCCCGTTGAGCACGGCTTCCCGGCCCGGCTCATCGTGCCCGGGCTGTACGGCTACGTGTCCGCCACAAAATGGCTCAGCGACATCGAGCTGACCACGCTGGAGGCGTTTGACGCCTACTGGGTCCCGCGCGGCTGGGCCAAGAAGGCGCCGATCCTCACCCAGTCGCGCATCGACGTCCCGGGTGACATGTCGTCGCTGACCGCGGGCACGCAGGCCATCGCCGGCGTGGCATGGGCGCCAGATCGCGGGATCAAGGCAGTGGAGATCTCCGTGGACGGTGGGCCTTGGCTGCCGGCCACGCTCGCAACGGCGATTGGGAAGGCAACCTGGGTGCAGTGGAAGCTGGCCTGGGCCGCCACACCCGGCCAGCACGTCCTCGAGGTTCGCGCCACCGACGGCACGGGCGATGTCCAGACCGCGGACCGCACACGGCCCGACCCCGATGGCGCCCGCGGCCACCACCGCATCGCCGTCAGCGTCTCCTGAACCCAACTTCGGGTACGCTCGCCTCCTGATGCCCCGCCGACGCTTTCTCTTCGACCAGCCAGACCGGTTTGTCACCGGCACAATCGGGACGCCCGGCAACCGGACGTTCTTCCTCCAGGCCCGTGACGGGGTCCGCACCGTGGCCGTCTCACTGGAGAAGGTCCAGGTTGCGGTGCTGACCGCGCGCCTCAACGATCTGCTTGAGGAACTGGTCCAACGCGGCATTGACGGCGCGGGCGAGATCCCCGATGCCGTGGGTGACACGAGGTCACTCGACGAGCCGCTCAACGAGGTCTTCCGCGCCGGCACCCTTGCCCTGGGCTGGGATACCGCAGACGAACTGATCCTGCTTGAGGCACGCGAGCTCACGGACGACGACGAGGAGGACGACGACGAGGGCGCCGACCTGTCCGACGACGATACCGATGAGGATGAAGACGACCCCGACGAGGACATCGACTTCCACGACGACGCGGCCGAGGATGGGCCCGACATCTTCCGCATCCGGCTTGCGCCGGCCGCTGCCCGCCAGTTTGTGGCCCGGGCGCTGCGCGTCCTGGCCGCTGGCCGACCGCCATGCCCGCTCTGCGGCCAGCCGCTGGACCCGCAGGGTCATCTCTGCCCGCGGCGCAACGGACACCTGCTGAACTGAACGCGGACCCGCTGGCGCCCCAACCGGACGACGCCGCTGCCCTGCAGGCCGAACTCGAGGCGGAGCTGGCCGACGAGGAGGACGCGGGCGAGGTTGAGGCGACCACCACGACCGTTGATGAGCTGGGCCTGCCTATGCCGGTCCTGGCCGAAGACGTGGCGCTGCCGCTGCTGTTGGGTGGGGAGCTTGAGATCCTGGGCCAGCTCTGGGTGTCATCCAACAACGCGATGCTTGGCGTGGTCCGCGCCGATGGGCTTGCGGCCGCTTGCATCTACAAGCCGGTTGCGGGAGAGCGCCCGCTTGCAGATTTCCCCGATGGAACGCTTGCGCGCCGGGAGGTGGCCGCGTTCCTGACGTCGCAGGCGACGGGCTGGCGGATCGTGCCGCCAACGGTCCTGCGTGACGGCCCGTTTGGCGAAGGGATGGTTCAGCTCTGGATCCGCGCTGACGCCTCCGTGGACCCCGTTGCGCTGGTCAACGACGCCGATCCGCGGCTCCGCCGGACCGCCGTGCTTGACGCGGTGCTCAACAACACGGACCGCAAGGCTGGGCACCTGATCCCCACCGAGGGCGGCCACGTGTACGGCGTGGATCACGGGGTGACGTTCTCGCCGGTGCCGAAGCTGCGGACGGTGCTGTGGGCCTGGCGCGGGCTGCCCTTCACCGAGGACGAGACGGCGGTGTTGGGCATGCTGCGGGCGGCGCTGGAGCCCCGGACCGGGGCGCTGACCACCAGGCTTGCAACGCTGCTCAGCCGGGTTGAGCTGTCCGCGACACGGCAGCGGCTGGACCGGCTCATCGCCTCGGGCGTCTTCCCCCAGCCCGACCCGCGCTGGCCGGCCATCCCGTGGCCGCCGGTCTGACGATGAAGGCCGCGGCTTCCCCAGAGCGCTGAGCCGCCACACGGCTGAACGACACGCGAACGCGAATGGCGGCGCGCCCCGGGTTCGGGCACGATGGTGGCATGCGGAACTGGAACGGCTGGGGCGACGACAGCATCAGCACGCCCCTCGGCAAAGGCCGACGCGCCTTTGTGGCGGATCGGATTGGACCGGGCACGCCGCCACCTGAGGCGACACTCCCCGAACTCGTGGTCAAGGTCCGCCCGTCGCGCATCGCGGACTCGCCCGCACTCCGGCTCTCCACGGACGCTGAACTCCGGGTCAGGCGTGCCCGCGGCCAGTCACTGCCTGACCTTGCCGCCCTGCGCTACGGACGTCTTGAAGCGGTCCCCGACGGCGTGGCCCGACCCGAAAGCACCAGCGATATCCGCCGTCTGCTGGCCCACGCGCGGGACGCCGGGGCCCATCTCATCCCATACGGCGGCGGCACCAGCGTCACCGGCGGGGTCTCCGCCTACGCAAGCCCCAACCCGCTGATCACCGTGGATATGAGCCGGATCAGCGGCGTCCGGGACGTGGACGAGAAGAGCGGGCTTGTCACCGTTGCGTCAGGGACCACCGGACCCGCGCTCGCCGCCGCGCTCGCAGGCCGCGGTCTTGCCATCGGCCACGAGCCGCAGTCGTTTGAGTTTGCCACCGTTGGCGGCTGGGTTGCCGCGCGCGGCGCGGGGCTGCGGAGCCTGGGCTCCGGCCGGATCGAGGACATCTTCGCCGGCGGCACGCTGGAGTCCCCGGCCGGTCCCCTCGACATGGCGCCGTTTCCGGCGTCCGCCGCCGGCCCGGACCTGCGCCAGATGGTCCTTGGCTCTGAGGGCCGCCTGGGCTTCCTCACGGACGTGGTCCTGCGCGCGGAGCCGTTTCCCGAATTGGATGTCGTGGACGCCTATGCCGTCCCGGACTGGGACCATGCGCTGGAGGCGGCCCGAGACCTTGTGCAGGGCCGTGTGGGGCTCTCGATGCTCCGGCTCTCCACGGCGGCGGAGACCCGCACCCTCATGGGCTTCTCCGACAAGCCCGGTGATCGTCGCCTCCTCAACGCCTACCTTGGTCTGCGGCGGCGCTCCACCGAGTACTGTCTGGTCCTCGTCGGTGTTCGAGGCCGCTGGAAGCCCGCGAAAGCCATACGCGCTGAGGCGGCGTCTGTGCTCAAGCAGTGGGGCGGCACGAAGATCCCGGGGGTTGCGGCAGCCTGGTCAAAGTCGCGGTTTCAGGCGCCGTACCTGCGCAGCGCGCTCTGGGATGCGGGGTACGCGTCAGACACGCTGGAGACGGCCACCACGTGGGCTGCGGCGCCGCGGCTCCTCTCCCGCCTTGAGACGGCCATGGCAGGCGCCCTGAGCCCGTGGAACGAGCGGGTCTGGGCGTTCACGCACTTCTCGCACCTGTACCCGTCGGGCACCAGCCTCTACACCACCTTCATGTTCCGTCTGGCCGCAGATCCGGACGAGACGCTGGCCCGCTGGCGGGCGATCAAGCGCACCGCAACCGAGGTGATTTCCGCCGAGCGGGCAACAATCACGCACCATCACGGCATCGGGACAGATCTGGCGGAATACCTGCCCGCGGAGAAGGGCCCGGTGGGGATCCACGCGCTGCGCTCGCTGATCCACGCGTTTGACCCCGAGGGGATCATGAACCCAGGCGTCCTTCTGGCCGACCGCTGAGGTCCCTCACATGACTGCGTCAGGCGCCGACCAGATCCTCGCCATCGATGTCGGGACGCAGAGCGTCCGCGCCATGGTGTTTGACCCGGCGGGCACGCTGGTTGCGCGCGCCAAGGTCCCCATCGAGCCGTATATCTCGGACAAGCCGGGCTGCGCGGAGCAGGACCCGGAACTGTACTGGCGGTCCATTGGCGAGGCGTGTCAGGCCCTCTGGGTGATCCCGGGCGTGCGGCGCGACGCGCTGGCTGGCGTGGCGCTCACGACGCAGCGCTCCACCGTGGTGGTCACTGACGAGGCCGGCACGCCACTGCGGCGGGCAATGGTCTGGCTGGACCGCTGCCGGGCTGAGGGGCTGCCCCGCATCGGCGGCAAGTGGGGTCTGCTCTTCAAGTTGGCCGGCGTGTCGGAAACGGTTGCCACGTTCCAGGCGGACGCAGAGGCCAATGTCCTCGCCCGCGAAGAGCCCGCGGTCTGGGCGCAAATCCGCCACTACCTCTATCTCTCGGGGTTCCTGGTGCACCGGCTCACGGGCCGCTTTGCAGACTCAACCGCGGCACAGGTGGGCTACGTCCCGTTTGACCCCAAGCGCTTTGGCTGGGCGGCCGATGGGGACTGGCGCTGGCTGGCGGCGCCCGTCAACCGTGCGTGGCTGCCGGAGCTTGTGCCGCCCGGCACCGTCATCGGCACCATCACCGCGGCTGCCGCCGAGTCCACGGGGATCCCCGAGGGTCTGCCGCTGGTCTCCGCGGCCGGCGACAAGGCGTGCGAGGTGCTTGGCTCGGGCGCGCTGGCGCCGCACATCGGCTCCATCTCCATGGGCACCACCACCGCGTTCAACACGACGCACCGGCGGTACCACGAGGTCATCCCCATGGTGCCCCCCTACCCCGCCGCCGTGCCGGACGCGTACAGCCTCGAGGTCAACATCTACCGCGGCTTCTGGATGATCGAGTGGTTCAAGCGCGAGTTCGGCGCAGCCGAGGTTGCACGGGCGGCCGGGCTTGGCGTGGAGCCGGAGACGCTGCTTGAGGAGCTCGTGGCGTCAGTGCCCGCAGGCTCGATGGGGCTGATCCTGCAGCCCTTCTGGTCGCCCGGCATCCGCATCCCCGGCCCGGAGGCCAAGGGCGCCGTGATTGGCTGGGGCGACGTCCACACGCGCGCCCACTTGTACCGCGCAATCCTTGAGGGCCTTGCGTATGCGCTGCGCGAGGGCGCAGACCGCACCGTCCGGCGCACGAAGGTGCCGGTGACGGAGCTGCGGGTGTCGGGCGGCGGGTCGCAGAGCCCGGCGGCGGTCCAGATCCTGGCAGACGTGTTTGGGCTGCCGGTGGGTCTGCCGCACACGTTTGAGACGTCTGGGCTTGGCGCGGCCATCGATGCGGCCGTTGGGCTTGGCATTCACCCGAGCTTTGCGACGGCCGTGGCCGCGATGACGCGGGTGGCCACCGTGCGCCAGCCCGACCCGGCCGCGCACGCCGTGTACGACGACCTCTACCGCAGCGTCTACCTGCGGCTGTACGACAAGCTCGAACCGCTGTACGGCGAGATCCGGCGAATCACGGGCTATCCCCCGGCTGTCTAGCGAGACCACACCTGGCGTCCCAGGAGGCTGACGTGATCGACGAGCGCGTGCTGGGCTGTCTGGCCGTCCAGGTGGGCGGCGGCTTTCGACCGCCAAAGGCAACCCTGATCATCACCCAATACCGCGTGATCCTCGCGCAGCGCACGAAACCGCTCGAGGAGGCGCACAAGGCGCAGTTCGGCGGTGGGGGCCTGTTCAGCCGGGGACCCAAGCCGCCAGAGTTTGCGGACCGCTATCTCGCCATGCGGCCCGACGCGGCACTTGCGGAGACGCCCGGCAACTCGATACTGGTCTGGCAGCAACTGCAGCTTGTAGAGGTTCTGCAGCAGGCAGTGCCAAACGACGAGGGGCCGGACGACCATTACCTCGTCGTCAACTTCGCAGGGCCCGGCATCAGCCTGCAGTTGACCGCGTACCCGCCATACCCGCCGGTGGCCGTGGTGCGCGACGCGCTGCGCCAGGGGTTTGGAGCGCTCGTCCGCGGCTAGACGCCCGGAACGGGGAGCGCGCCGCTGAATCCTTTCCCCAACCGTGGGGGCCACAGAGGGCGGTCCCGTACCGCTCGGCTCTTGTCATCTGTCTCGGTCGGTACCAGACTGGTGCAAGCCTCCGGGAGGCGGCTTGCACCCCATGCCCGTAACGATCAGCCGGGATCCGTCCGTGACCGTCTTGGCCCACGGTCCCCGCACGATCACCGACATCAGGGCCGGGGACCACGTCTGCTGCGTCTACGAGACCGAGGCGGAGTTCCGGACCACCGTGATGCCCTACATTCGGCAAGGGCTCGAGCACGGCGAGAAGGTTGTCTACATCGTGGACGCCCGGACCGGCGAGACCATCCTCGGGTATCTGCGCGACGATGGACTTGAGCCCGAGCCGTTCCTCGCCCGCGGCCAGCTCTCGATCCTGAGCCGCGATGATACCTATCTGCGTGGGGGTGTCTTTGACCCTGCAGCGATGATCGCCCTCCTCCGTGCGGAGACTGACCTCGCGCTCGACCAGGGCTACGGCGCCCTTCGCGTGACCGGTGAGATGACCTGGGCGCTGCGCGGCCTGACCAACGCCGCCGATCTGATCCGCTATGAGGTCCTGCTCAACGAGTTCTTCCCCGGCAGCCGGTGCCTCGCCATCTGCCAGTACGACCGGCGCCGCTTCGATCCCGGCCTCCTGCTCGAGGTGCTGCGCACCCACCCCTATGTCGCCGTCGGGCCCGTTGTCTGCGCCAGCCCGTACTTCGTGCCGCCAACCTCCTTCTACGGGCCGGAGCGGCCAGCGGCCGAGCTGGCCGGGTGGATGCGCTGCCTTGCCGAGTACAGGCAGGACGAGGACACGGCACTCGGTCTCGCGGAGGAACTCCGCGCCATTGCCGACTACACGGTGGACTGGGAGACATGGATCGGCACCGACGGCAAGATCCGGTGGGTCAACCCCGCCATTGAGCGCATCACCGGGTATTCGGCGGCCGATGTCCTTGCGATGCCGGACTTCATCCAGGTCCTGATCGTCGCGGAGGATCGCGACGTCTTCGCCGCGCTGCTGCTGGCCGCCCAGCAGGGCACGCGCGTGAACAACCACGAGGTCCGGTGCTGGCGCAAGGACGGATCGGCGTTCTGGCTGGGCGTGTCGTGGCAGTCCATCCGCGACCTTCGCGGCCGCTCACTCGGCGTTCGCTGCAGTGCACGCGACATCACCTCGCGGAAACGGGCCGAGGCGGCGCTGGAGCAAGTCAGAGCGGAACTCGGCGAGGCGCAGCGAATTGCGCACGTCGGCAGCTGGCGCTGGAGCGGTAC
>CAIXZV010000206.1 GCA_903924005.1 uncultured Chloroflexota bacterium
ACGAGACACCGCGCACGGCCGCAAACGACTTCGCCGGCCGCCGGGCAATCCGGTCAGCGATGGTCCGCTGCGCGCGGAACTCGACGCGCAGACCCTCGATGCGCAGGAGCGCGTCGCTCATATGTTCCCCGGGCGACCGGTGAGGCGGCCGGCGCCGGCCGAGAGGGGCGGCCGAAGCCCAGCGCCTGGCGCGGCGTCGCCTCGCCGGGTCACGCGACCTGTCTCAGCACGCGCCATGAAGTCGCCAAGCACAGCCATGTACCGGTCGGGCTCCTCAGCGTGCGACAGGTGGCCCGACTGCTCAAAGATCACCCACTCCGCCTGCGGCAGCCGCTCCCGGATGGCCGCCTTCTGCATGGGCGTTGCCTCGTCGTGCCGGCCGCTTGTGAGCAGCACCGGCTCGTCCACCACGTCTAGACGCGTGAGGATCTCCCAGTCCCGCAGCGTCCCCACGATGTGGAACTCCGTGGGCCCGTTCATGGTCCGGTAGACCTGCGGGTTGCGTGCCAGCTTGGCAAACGAGCGGGCGTCAAACTCAGGCGTTGGGATCACGCGGCAGAGGTGGCGCTCGTAGAAGACGTTGACCGCCGCCTCGTAGGCCGGGTCATCCCAGGTGCCGGCCGCCTCATGGTGGTCCAGCACCGCAATCACGTCGGCCGGCAGCATCGCCCGCAGGCGCCCGGTCTCGGCCATCCACATCGGCATGGAGGCGGGCGACGAGGCGATGGTGGCTGAGACCACGCCGTCTGGTCGTGTCACGAGATACTCCATCAGGAGCATCCCGCCCCAGCTCTGCCCCAGGATGTGCACCCGGTCCAGCCCCAGCGCCTCCCGGATGGCATCCACCTCGCGCACATAGAAGTCCACGGTCCAGCGTGCCGGATCGTCCGGCTGGTCCGAGTTGCCGCAGCCCTGCTGGTCATAGAAGATCACCCGCCGGCCGGTGGCCGAGAGCGCGGCAAGGGACTCGAGGTAGTCATGGCAGGCACCGGGCCCGCCGTGGAGCAGGAGCAGCGGCAGTTGGCCCCGCTCGCGCTCGGTGGCCTCGTCGCCAACAACCGCCACCCAGGTCTTGAAGCCCTCAAACTCCACAAAGGACTCGCGGGCCTCAAGGGCAGGATCGATAGTCCAGAGCTTGGGTGCGGTGGTCACGAGGGGGTCTCCCAGTCCAGGGGTAGGGTTCCGGCGACAAGTTCTGCGGACCGGTGGCAGGCCGCGAGACGGCCATCGGTGGTGGCGACGAGCGGTGGGACATCGGTGCCGCACACCGCGAGTGCTGCCGGACAGCGCGGCGAGAACGGACAGCCAGGCGGGATGTTGGCCGGGTTGGGCGGGGCGCCGGCAATCTGCGGCAGCCGCGCGCGCCGGGACGCGATTTGCGGGTTGGACGCAGCGAGACCGGCCGTATACGGGTGGTGGGGCGCTCCAAACAACAGCTCAACCGGGGCCACCTCGGCGATCCGCCCCGCGTACAGCACGATTGTCCGTTCACACACTTCGCGCACCACACCCAGGTCGTGGGTGATCAGCAGGAGCGCCATGCCGCGGTCCCGGACGAGGTCCCGCAGCAACTCCAGGATCTGGGCCTGGATGGTGACGTCAAGCGCCGTGGTGGGCTCGTCCGCAATGAGCAGCTCCGGTTCACACGCAAGGGCCATCGCAATCATCACGCGTTGGCGCATGCCGCCCGAAAGCTCGTGGGGGTATTTGGAGAGGATTGAACCCGGGTCCGGCAGACCCACGTCCGCAAACAGGTCCCGCACCCGCGAGCTTGCGGCGGAGCGCGAGAGCCCAAAGTGGAACCGCAGCGCCTCGGCCACCTGCTCTCCGGCCGGGTAGAGCGGGTTGAGCGCCGTGAGCGGATCCTGGAAGATCATCGCCACGCGCTCGCCGCGGATCTTCCGGTACTGCCGCTCGGGCAGGCCGATGAGCTGGTCACCCGACAGCTCCACGCTGCCGCGGACCGTGCTTGTCCGCGGTGGCAGGAGACCCATGATGGCCCGGCTGGTCACGCTCTTGCCGGAGCCCGACTCGCCCACGATGCCAATCGTCTCGCCGGCGGCCACGTCAAACGAGATGCCGTTGACCGCCCGGACCGGCCCCGCACTTGTGCGGAACTCCACCGACAGGTCGCTCACCGAGAGCAGCGCATCGCCTGCCGTGTGCCGTCCTTCGCGCAGGACCGTCATCGCTCGCGCTCCCGGGGGTCAAGCTGCGCACGAAGTCCGTCGCCAACAAGGTTCACCGCCACAACCGCAAGCATGATCGCGATGCCCGCGCTCATGGCCGGCCACGGGTCCTGGAGCAAATAGGAGCGCGCGTCCGCCAGCATGGAGCCCCAGTCCGGGTCCGGCGGCTGCTGGCCCAGACCCAGGAAGGACAGCGCCGCGATGTCGAGGATTGCGTACGCAAGGTCAATCGTGGACTGGACCACGACTGCTGCCACAAGGTTGGGAAGGATGTGCCGCAGCATGATCCGCCGGGCCGAGAAGCCCAGCGCCTTGCACGCGTCCACGTACGCCAGGCGTGCGTGCACGAGGGTGACGGAACGGACCAGCCGCGCCATCGCAGGGACGTAGATGATGCCCAGTGCGATGACAACCGTTGTCAGGCCGCGCCCAAAGGTGGCAACCACGAGGATGGCCAGGAGCAGCGCCGGGAACGCCAGCAGGGCGTCCAGGATGCGCATGATCAGGCTGTCAACCCGACCGCCGTAGTAGCCCGCGATCAGCCCCAGCGGGATGCCGATGAAGCCGCTGATGGTGATGACGACAAACGCGCCAAAGAGCGTGGGCGCGGCGCCGTACACGATGCGCGACCAGACGTCCCGGCCCAGCTTGTCCGTGCCAAGGAGGTGGGTGATGCTGGGCGGCTTGAGGCTCTGGGAGAGGGTTTGGGCGTTTGGGTCCCCGGCCAGCAAGAACGGCAGGACCGTCATGATCAGGAGCGCACCCAGGATCACGAGACCGATGACCGCCGCGCGGTTGCGCGCCATCGGGGTTCGAAGTGCTCGGCGCAGGAGTCCGAGACGTGGTGCGGGAAGCGTGGCCTTGCGGATTGCCATCGATTAGTACCTGATCCGCGGGTCGATGAAGGCGTACAGAATGTCCGTGAGCAGGTTGATCAGCGTGAACGCCACGGTGAGCAACAGGACCGCTGCCTGGATCACGGGGTAGTCGCGGTTCTGGATGGCATCGGTGATGAGGCTGCCAAGCCCGCCGAGGCCCATCGTGGTCTCCACCAGGACCGACCCGACCAGCAGGAAGCCAACTTGAAGCGATGTCACGGTGAGGACCGGGATCAGGGCGTTCCGGAACGCGTGCTTGACCAGGATCATCCACTCGGGCAGCCCCTTGGCGCGGGCCGCCTCGATGTAGTCCGTGGAGAGCGCCTCAATCATCGCGCTGCGCGTCATCCGGCTGGTCAGCGCGATCGTGCCCAAGGCAAGTGCGCCTGCGGGGAGGATGAGGTGCCGGAGGCGGTCAGGGCCGCTGTCGCCGGAGCCAAACGCCGGCAGCCACCGGAGCCACACGGCGAACACCAGCACGCCCACCATGGCCGCGAAGTAGACCGGGATGCTGAGCCCAACAAGGGCGGCAAGGCTCCCGACATAGTCCGTGACGGAGTCTCGCTTGCGGGCCTGCACGATGCCCAGCGGGATGGCGATGGCCACGGCCACCACCATGGACAGGGCCACAAGCTGCAGGGTGATGGGCACCCGCTCCACAAGAAGGCTGGTGACCTCCTGGCGAAGCCGGAAGCTCTGGCCGAAGTCGCCCGTGAGGGCGCGGCCAAGCCAGGCGATGTACTGGCTGATGGGATCGCCCACCAGCCCAAACTGCTCGCGCAGCGTCGCGAGCGTGGTGGGGTCCACCTTGTGGCCGCCCAGGACGATGAGCACCGGGTCTCCGGGTGCAAGCCGAACCAGCCCGAACGTCACGAACGAGACGAACAGCAGGACCGGGATTGAGCTCAGGACTCGGTGGACGATGTAGCCAGCCACAGGGTGGGGATTGTCCTCAGCTAGGAACGAAAAGCGTGCGATGGAGCGGGCTGGCTGAGCCAACCCGCTCCATGGTTGCGATGGTAGCCAGGTTGGCTACGGGTTGATGTAGATGTCCTTGAACAGCGACTGCCAGTACCAGAGCGAGTACGCCTCGGCGCCGCCGAGCTTCTTGCTGACCGCAAGCGGCCAGCCTGGGTAGGCCGTCACGATGACCGGGGAGTCTTCGGCGATGAGTGCCTGGGCCTGGATCATCAGCGCGGCGCGCTTGGCCTTGTCGTTGGGGTACAGGTTCTGCTCGGCGAGCAGCTTGTCCACCGCGGGGTTCTTGTAGTTGGACGAGTTGGCGCCGCCCGCCACGGTGTTCTCCGAAGCAAAGTTGGGGCGGAGGTTGCCGGATGCATCCGGGAAGTCAGAGCCCCAGGAGCCCAGGAAGATGTCGTAGTTGGTGTGGTCACCAAACTGCATCGACACGCTCTCCTGGTAGGTGATCTTCTTGGCCTCGATCTTCACGCCAACCTTGGCCATGTCGGCGATGAACGCCTCGGCCGCGCCCTTCACGGACGGTGTGGACTCGTAGTAGGCAATGGTCTTGCCGTTGAGCTGGTCGGCAACGCCGGATTCGGCAAGCAGGGCCTTGGCCTTCTCGAGGTCCTGGTCGTAGGAGGGGAGCTTGTCCCAGGCGGCCTGCCAGGCGTCCTTTTCAAACGTCCACAGGGTGGGGTTCACCAGGGTGGCCTTGGTGTCGAGGGCGTCGGTGCCGTAGTACAGCTGGCGGACCGATTTCTTGTCGAAGGCGTAGTTCATCGCCTGGCGCACCTTCACGTTGTTGAAGGGGGCGGCCTGGGTGTTGAACGTGATCCACTCGCCGTAGTAGGACGGGATGAACGAGAGGTTCACGTTGTTGGCCTGCAGCACGGTGGCGTACTGGTCAGACGGGACGTTGTTGATCAGGTAGTCAATCTCGCCTGTCTGGAGGCCGGCGACGCGGGTCGTGGGCTCCGGCAGGATCTTGATGGTG
>CAIXZV010000207.1 GCA_903924005.1 uncultured Chloroflexota bacterium
GCCCCACGCGCATCGGAAAGCCGCTGTTGAGTTGCTCGTGCGTCTGGCCGGTCCAGCGGATCACGGCCGCCTCCCATCGGCCGCCCAGCACCGGCTGCGCGAAGTAGATCGTGAGGACGACGGCCGCCACGACGACCGACAGAACAATGCCGACGATGCTCATGTGCGGCGTCTCCGGGATCTCGCAGGCGCGCCGTCCAGCTGGTGCGCTCCGCAGCGGAACGATACCCGCCCGGAGCGCCCTGCCGAGAACGCGGCTACGATCCGCGTGCGTCCTGGCGTCCGATTGGGCGTCGCCCACCTCCCGTGGAGCCCCATGTCAGACCAAGTTGATCCCACCGCCATCTCGCCGCTTGACCGGCGCCTCCTGCTTGAGCTTGAGCCCGAGGCCGGGCGCCTGCTGGACCGCCACCTGGGCGTGGCGCAGGAGTGGTTCCCCCACGACTACATCCCGTATCGCCTGGGGCGCGACTTCGACACGGAGCCGTGGACCCCGGACCAGCCGCGGCTCACGGGCGTGGCGCAGACCTCGTTTGAGGTCAATCTGCTCACCGAGGACAACCTGCCCAGCTACCACCGGCTGATCCACGGCATGTTTGGCAAGGGCGATGGCGCGTGGCTGACGTGGGTGGGCCGCTGGACTGCCGAGGAGGGCCGCCACGCGATCGTCCTTCGCGACTACCTCACGGTCACCCGCAACCTCGATCCGGTGATGCTGGAGCGGGGCCGGATGCTGCAGCTGCAGAAGGGCTACGACATGGCGTCGCCCGACACGCTGCACGGCCTCGCCTACGTGGCCTTCCAGGAGCTGGCAACGCGGATCTCGCACCGCAACACGGGCCGGTACTCGGACGACCCGGTGGCGGACAAGATCATGGTCCGGATCGCCGCCGACGAGAACCTCCACATGGTGTTCTACCGCGACATCCTGAAGGCGGCGCTTGCCTTGGAGCCGTCGGCCGCGGTGCGCGCCATCGTCGATGAAGTCCTCGCGTTCCAGATGCCGGGCGCGGGGATCCCCAACTTCCTGCGCAAGGCCGCCGAAATCGCGCGAGCCGGGATCTACGACCTGCGCATCCACCGCGACGAGGTGGTGCTGCCGATCCTGCGGTTCTGGGGGATCTTCGAGCTCTCGGGTCTTGACGCCGCAGCCGAAGAGGCGCGCCGCCGGCTCGCCGAACACCTGGACAAGCTCGAGGCCGCCGCGAGGCGGTTCGAGGAGAAGGTGGCGGCCTCAGCGCGCGGGCCGCGGTTGACCTCAACCTAACTGCCCCCCCCCGAGGGCTCGCCAGACTTGGCGCGGGGCGTCAAGCGGGCTTGTGGGCGGCCGTGGCGGCCGTGGCGAAGAGACCCGGACGGCACACCCCGTGAGTCCAAGGACTACTTGACGACGAGCACCCCGGTTGCGGATGCGGCCGCGGCTGCCGTGACGCAGGTCACAGCGAACGGGTAGCGCCCGGCGGTGGACCCCGCGTGCCACGTCCAGCGCGCAAGACCGCCCGAAGAGGCGGTGACGGCAGTCAGCGTCGTGGTCCGCGCCCGGAGCGGGACATCAAGCCGGCACACAGCCTTGGGCAGTGTCCGGACCGAGACCGTGACCGACGCGCCACGCTTGACGGCCGCCGATGGCGCGGTGATGGAAAGGGGGAAGGCTGGTGCGGGCGTGGGCGTGGGCGCGGCTGTTGGACTGGTTGTTGGCACGGGCGATGCGCTAGCCGCAGCGGCAGGCGTCGCGGTTGCCACAACGGCTGGGCCAGGGGTTGGAGCAAGCGTTGGGGTGGGGGTGGCCGATGGGCCAAGATGCGTCAGCGAACCAACCAGACCCAACACCGTTAGGACGCCGATGATGAGGAGACAGCCGACGCAGCCGTTCCTCGAGGACGTGCCCGACCGCTGGGCAGGCCCCGTGCCGAATGGCCCCGATGGCTGCAGGGGTGGATTGACCGGATGTGCATGCGGACCCGGCGAGGCGGACGCGTCCCGGAGCGGGTGCGACGTCTTCGTGGCATACAGGCCGGTCCCGGGGATCCCGATAGTCTGGCGAACACCGCGGCGACCAAACGTGACCTTTGCGCCACGAGGTCCAACCGACAGCGACGGACCGGACTTGCTCAAGTTGATGCTGACACCGGGTGCGATCTTCACCCGCCGCCACAGGCGTGTATGCCACCCAGGCATTTGGCGCTGTCCCCCATTGCCATCGGTTCGCGGCCGGTGCGTGCCGGACTGACATGGTAGTCGCCGCGACGGCGGCAACGCGGCGGCCGTGACGGGCCATCTGGCCCCTCGACGATGGGCAGAGCGAACTTGATACGCGGTGACTCCACCCGGAACATCCTTTGATGGAGTCGTACAGCGTCCACGTCCCCGAAATCCGGCTCCGCAACCTCACAAAGCAGTTCAAGGAAGTGCGGGCGGTTGACCACGTCAACCTCGAGATCCGCACGGGCGAGTTCTTCTCGCTGCTTGGACCGTCCGGCTGCGGCAAGACCACAACGCTGCGCATGATCGGCGGTCTCGAGGCCCCCACCGGCGGAACAGTGGAGATCCGCGGTCAGGACGTGACGGCCCAGCCGCCCGAGCGCCGGCCCGTCAACACGGTCTTCCAGAACTACGCGCTCTTCCCCCA
>CAIXZV010000208.1 GCA_903924005.1 uncultured Chloroflexota bacterium
CCCGCGAACAACCCGCGCTGGATCCCCTACGACGCGTCGACCGGGAAGCTTGGGCCCTACAGCTCCGGCCTGAGCTCCACCGACATCGCCGCCAATGGTGCCCGCATCTACACGCGGTTCGCGTACGTTCCCCGGCCCGCGGCAAAGTCCGACGCCGTGATCGCCGCGGGCTGGGCCGAATTCCAGAAGAAGACGGCCGGCAACGGCGTCTTCCCGACCTATGAAATCCAGGGGCTCACGGGCAAGTGGCCGAACGGCCAGGACGCATGGGCATCGCTCGGCGACGGCTACCGGACGACGAAGGCTGCGCTGACGATCGCGATCTCGCCCCTCGCCGGCGACATCAGCTCGACAATGGAGATCTTCCCGGGAACCTCGTCGACGCCGCTCGGTCCGCTTGCCTTCAAGCAGACGATCGATCTCCAGGTGGGCGAGAACCCGCTCGGCATCGCCGTGTACGGGCGGAAGGGGGACACGTGGGAATACATCGACTTCGTGCGGCTCATCGTGAACCGCGAGATCGTCAGAGCCGACGCCGATCCGAACCCCATTTCTGATCCGACGGCCCCGATCACGCTCAAGGTCTCGCTCTCGCTGATCCCACCGGACGTGAAGTCGTTCGCCATGCTGGTTGATTGGGGCGACGGCAGTCCCGTCCAGACGTTGGCCGGGCGGAAGCCGGATGCGAACGGCGAGGCCGAGATTGTCGTGAGGAAGGACCAGCTGGCCAACCAGGGCCGCGAGGTGACCGAGGTCACCGTCTGGTTTGCCGCGTCCGTGGGCCAACCGCCCGTGGCTGGCGGCCCGCTCAAGGGGTGGCCTCGGGTGGTCATCCCGGTGGTCCAGCCTTGGGCGGCGCCGGGCTTTTCGGCCATCCGGATGGCGCTGTGGATGGGCCGCTGCAGCTTCTGCGTTGACTTCCGGGCGGGCACCGAGCTGCGGCTCGTCGCGACGTCGAAGGACGCGTATGCGGGAAACCCTGCAGATCTCGCGGCCTGGGGAATCGCGAGCCTCGACCTGGCGGTCGGCGACCAGGGTCGCACGATCACGTCCCTGCGCATCGTCTACGCGGATGACCCCAACCACGTCCTGACGCTGACGGGGATCCCGATCACCGGCACGCAATTCGACCAGGGCGCCAATGCGACCATGTCCCAGTTCTCGCTCAGGGGGTTCCAGGAGATCCTGAAGCACCTGCAGTGGCAGCTCCCGTCGGGCAAGGACCAGTCGTCTTGGGTCCAGGACCCGGCGAGCGCGGGCCAGGAGTACCTCGACATCTTCCTGAGGCAGCCCTGACGGACGAACCCCGGGGGTGTCGGCCAAGCCAAGTCACTGGCGCCACTGCAGGGACTCGAACGCGCACCACGAGCGTTCGTGATCAAGGGGGTGGAGACGCTGGTTGCGACCCTCCGCGCTGAGTAGACGCAAGGCTCGCGATGAAGGCCGGGCGGCTGGAGCCTGAGACCATCGCGGGAAGTCCAACTGCGGAACGCCGGTTGCCCGTTCGCGCTCCGTGCGCGTCGCCCACGTCCGATGACGAACGATCCGGCGTCACGCCGCGACGAGACTGCCGCAGGGCGACCGCAGTATCGCCGCAGTGATCGGGTGTCATGGTGGCCACGTGGGACACCAGACAGGAGCCCCGAGCGGGAGTCAGACATGACAGATCTCGATCAGGGCATGACTGGGCCAACGGTGGCATCGCCCCGCTGGAGGGGACGCACCGTCTACGTCGTCGCCATCGGGGCCCTGATGGGCGCCGCCATCGGGGCGGCGTACATGAACTGGATCTTGTGGGTCCCCGCATACGGCGGCGGCGTCCTTATCGCGTTGGCCGCGGCCGCCACGCTGGCTGTCGGCGCCGTTGTGGCGATGCTCGGGCGCTGGTCCGGCCGCGTGTGGCTGAAGCGGGTCGCGCTGGTCGTCCTCGCTCTCGGCGTCGGCGGGGTGGCAGGGGAGGCGCTCGGCCCAAGCCGTGAGCGAGACTTCGTTGTCGAGGGCACGATGACCCTGCATCTCGTGTCGCCGGTTGCCGCCACCGCGACTGGCCCCGCGTTCTGCACGAATGTCGCAAGCGCGACGGAGTTCGCCGTGAGCGGCGACCCGAACATGCGCCTCGACACGCCGGACAGCCCGTTCGTGTCTGTCTCCGCCAACACGGGGGATCGCTGGCGGGTCCTGCGCGAGGGACCGCGCAAGGACGGCGTGTGGCTGCGCGTTGACGTGACGGGCGCGCTCGTGCCGGACAACGGCAAGCCGGCGCCGATCGGGATGCAGGCGACGGGGTCGTCGACTTTGACGTCGTCGTTCAGCAACGCCGGCGGCTCGATCCGCTTCGGCGGCCTCACGGCGCAGACCGGGCCGGACTTTAGCGGCGGGTCCATGGACCTCAGGGGGACCCTGGAGTGGACGTGCGGCGCCCCCGCCGTTACGCAGTAGGTCGGCGCCTGCCGGTCGCGACCGTCGCGCTGCCGTACGTCGGAGCGGAGCCCCCAGACATGTCACTCGACCACCAAAGGAGCCCCATGAACCACCGAGTCCTTGTTCCTGCGATCGCGTCCGCTCTCCTGGTCGGCGCCTGTATCGGCGGCTCGACCGGCCTGAAGGGCGAGATCAGGGACGATGGCATCACGCTCGCCGCCGATCACGCCGGCGCGGCTGTGCGCCTCGAACTGCACAACGCGGGAGCGAAGTCCTGTGATCTGGTCGTGGCCCTGACCACACTGGCAGCGAACGCCCTGCCGGTTGTCGACAAGCAGGTGGTGATCACCAACAGCGATGGCACGGGCATCGTCCGCCCCATCATGACCTACGTGGAGGCTCCGCCCTGGGTCCTCAAGCACATCGAGCCGGGGGCGACGTTCTCGGGCGAAGTCGCCCTGGATAGCACGCCGAAGGACGGCTCGGAGCGGGTCCTCTTCTGCAACAGCCTTGGCGACTACCAGCTTGGCCGCTACGCCATCCTGCGCTTCGACCGCTGACCTCGTGGCCTTTTCGTCCTTCTCGGCCTTCGGGCGGAGGGTGGCAGCACAGGCAGCCGGCGCGCGAATCGGGGCACGCCCATCGCGGCGGCGGCTCGGCGACGCTCAGCTGGCGTGGCCAGCCCGGCGGTGTCTGAGTTCACGATATAGGCGACATCGGACAGGCGACTGGTGAGTTGGGACATGCGCGACAGTCCGCCGCATGACGAAGCACCGCGTAGCCGTCCCCAACGACGCGCTACCCGACCCGATGATGACCGCGGCCCGAAACTCAGTGACCGGCACGCCGCGCACGGCAAGCTCCGCGCCAGTCTCAGTCCGGCCGGCAAGGTGGTGGAAGAGGTTGGCCGAGTCCTCACCGAGTCCTCACCGAGTCCTCACCAAGGCCGCCGAGGTAGACAATCCGTGCCACGCCGGAGCGCTCCACTGCCTGCGCGAAGTTGCGTGCCGCCAGCCGGTCCCGCTTGGCGAACCCCCGCGCACGGGCTCACATCGAGTGGGCCAGGTCGTAGGCGACACCGACCCCTTCGAAGGCCGGGGACCGGGCGGCGACGGACCTGGCGTCACGGCTCGTGAGGACGAGTCCGTGGCCGCGGTCTGAAGCAGGGGAAGCGGGCGGCCGCCGATGCCCCGCTAGAGGTAAGCGCTACCGGGTTGCGCAGGCCGCCAAGTGCCGCCGGGGACCGAGCAATGGGCGGCCGCATGACATCGCGCCCTCGACTGGCAGTCCCGCCCACACAATCCTGCGCTGATGGTCTTCTCCGCTCCCGTCTTCCTGTTCTTCTTCCTGCCAGCCGTCGTCGCCGGGTACTACCTTTCGCCCCGGCGCTGGCGCAACGCGGTCCTCCTGCTGGGCAGCCTCCTGTTTTACACGTGGGGCGCGGGCTGGATCGTCATCGTTCTGGTCGTCTCGATCGCCGCCAACTTCTTCCTGGGCCTCCGTATCGAGCGATTGATGGACGACGGCCGGAGATCTCGTGCCCAGCGCTACCTTGCGCTCGCGGTCATCCTCAATGTCGGGTTGCTCGCATGGTTAAA
>CAIXZV010000209.1 GCA_903924005.1 uncultured Chloroflexota bacterium
CTGGCGCACGCTCGACCGCGGTCTGTGACGGGAGGCGCGACGTGATCCTCGGCCGCTCGCTCACCCTCTGGACCGGCGCAGTCGCGGCGGTCCTGAACGCCGTCGTCCTCGCGGGCGTCGTGGTCCTCACCGGCGACCAGGTCGCCGCCCTCAACGGCGCGGTGTTCGCCGTGCTCGCGCTGGTCGCCGCCAGCGACGGACTCCAGGTCGCCAAGGGCAGCGCCGCGGCAGCGCGCCTCGCGGCCAGGCAGACGAGCCCTTGATCCGCACCTGCGACAACGGGCACTCGCCCGCCCGACTCCTGTCCGGCACGCGGTGCCCGGCGTGCGCGCGCGTCCGCGAGTCGCACCGCCTGTCGCGCCGGGAGCGCGGATACGACGCCGCGCACGACAGCGCGCGGCGCGCCCTCGTCGCCCTGTGCCGCGAGCGCGGCGCCGTGTCCTGCGCCTACGGGTGCGGGACGCTGGTGACCGCCGAGACGGTCGTCGCCGCGCACGTGGTCGACGGCAGGCCGGACCTCGGGTGGATGCCGTCCTGCCCGGCGTGCAACCAGGCCGCGAAGATCAGCGCGAGGGGTCGGGGTAGGCCTCAGGCCGGGCGCGGCGGCGCCTTACCCGCGCCCAGGCTTCCCGCCCTCCGCCCGGGTTTCCGCGTTTTTTGGCCGTTGACGGCCGGCCGCCGACTTCACCGATGAGTGCGGTCTTGCTTCCTCGGCGGAAAAGGCTTACGTTTCCGTAAGGGTTTTCCGCAGCTGGGCTCATCGATGACGGAAATGGCAGCCACGGCGCGCCGCCGCCTCCACGAGCGCGCCTTGGAGCAGTACGGCTACATCACAACCCGGGACGCGGCGGAGCTCGGGGTCAGACTGAACGCGCTGCACGTGATGGCGAACCGCGGAGGCCTGACGCGCGTCGCTCACGGCGTGTACCGGTTCGATGACGTCCCCGCGAGCGGGCGGGACAGCTACATGGAGGCCGTCCTGGCGGTGGGCGAGGGGGCGTTCCTCTATGCGGACGCGGTCCTCGCCATCCGCGACCTCGCCCTCGTGAACCCGGCCCGCCTCCGGGTGGGCACTCCGAAACGGCGCGACAAGAGGCTCCCCCCGACGATCGAGATGGTCGTCGTCGACGTCCCGCCCGCCGACCGGGAGGTCTACGAGGGCATCCCCTGCACCACCGTGGCCCGCGCGCTGGTCGATTCCATCGGTATCGTGATGCCGGAGCGGCTGCTGGACGCCGCGAGGGATGCCGCCGAGCGGGGGCTCATGCGGCGCATGGAGGCCGCGTCCGTCATCGCGCGGCTCGGGGGCGAGACACCGTGGCCGACGAACCCAGCAACCTGACCTCGCTCCAGGCACGCATCAGGAACGAGGCAGGCCGCAGGGGCCGCGCCGCGAACACCGTCGAGCGCCTCGTCGCCAACGTCGTCGTCGGCCAGATGCTGCCCGAGGGCGTCATGAAGGGCGGCGCAGCCCTCCAGGTGCGCGCGGGCGACACCCACGCCCGGGCCAGCCGCGACCTCGACGCGTCCCGGCCCGTCGGCAGGGAGCTCGACGACTATCTCGACGACCTCGCGGCCAACCTCGCGGAGGGCTGGAAGGGCTTCACGGGGACCGTGCGGCAGGCGCAGCGTCCCCGTCCTCCGGCGAGCGTCCCGCCCGACTACGTCATGAAGCCCTTCAAGATCGCCCTCTCGTACAAGGGCAGCGCCTGGGTCACGATCGACTTCGAGCTCGGCCGCGACGAGGTGGGGAGCACCGCGCTGCCCGATCTCCGCATCGCCGACAGCGTCGTCGACCTCTTCGCCGCCCTCGGGCTCGCGCAGCCGTCTCCGATCCCGCTCCTCCCGGTCGACCACCAGATCGCCCAGAAGCTGCACGCGTGCACTTGGGCCGGGGACGGGAGGGGCAACGCCCGAGCGCACGACCTCGTCGACCTCCAGGTCCTCGTGCGGGAGGAGCAGCCGGACCTCTCCGCCGCCGGCGTCACAGCCGGCCGGCTCTTCGCCTCCCGCAGGGCGCAGTCCTGGAAGCCCGTCGTCGTCGCCTTTGAGGACTGGGGGAGCATCTACGCCGCAGCCGCCGAGGGCCTCGACGTCCTCGAGACCGTGGCGCAGGCGATCGCGTGGGCGAACGACGAGCTCATCGCGCGAATGTGATGCCGCAATCGCTCCGCGCCTGCCAGCCGGCCAACCAGCCCGATGAGCTGATTGGCCCGTGCCCGCGTTCGGTGCGGCCTGAGCGATGACTGACGCCGCGGTGGCATCGGCCCAGTGGACTGAGCGGCTCGACCCGCCTGTCGGAGGGCAGGACCACCTCGGGCTTTCAAGCGTGTCGTCGGACCGGATCCTGCCCAAGCTGTCGCTGCCGAGGCTGTGGGCAGAAACCTCAGACGCCGGGAGGCACGCGATCGCCGAAGCGGTCTTCGAGCAGATCGACGTCCTTGGTGTGACTGACTACACCTTCACGCTGACGGCCCAGGCGAAGGCCCGAGGATGGGACGCGGCCTTCGGGGCCGGCGTCGTCCGCGCGAAAGAAGGTCGATCTGGTCGGGGCGAGAGGATTTGAACCTCCGACCTCATCGTCCCGAACGATGCGCGCTACCAAGCTGCGCCACGCCCCGACCGAGGGCCCGCTAGGGGCCGCGCCCCCTGAGGGGCCGGGGAATGATAGCGCATGAGGGGCGCCGGATCGAACACCCGGCCAAGGCACCGGTCAGGCCAGCGAGCCCACCGCGATGCCGTCAGTCCGATCGCCGGCCAACAGGTTCTCAGCCACCTGGCGAAACGTATAGGCCACGCCCTCGGCCGGCCGCGCCAGCACCCACACGACGTCGTAGCGATCGTCCGGCCAGATCGCGGGCACATCGGCCCCGCTGCAGCCCAGTGCCGCCACGATGAGCGGAATGCGGTGATGCTCCCACGCCACCAGGGCCACCCCGTCGATGGTGCGCAAGGCCGCGGCGAGGGGTTCGACGTCGTCCTTCGAGAAGCGCGAATCCACGGGTAGCCCCAGCCGATCGGCCAGGGGCACAAGCGTCTCGCGCGGCCGCTTGCTGGCACCCTGCGACCCGATCTGCGACGCAAAGAGATGCGTAGGAGTCGGCAGCCGACCGGACGCAAACAGCCCGACCAGCGCCCCGGCGCGCTGCCAGCCCCGCGGCGTGAGCGACTCGGGATCCGGCTCTCCATCAACGGTCACGCCGTGCGGTGGCCCGTCGTTCAATGGCTTCTCTGCGTGCCGGACGAGCATGACGACCGATGCCAAGCGCGGGACCTCCAACCTTGAACGGTGTCGCTAGGACCGCGGCAGCGCCGGGTCGCTGATCTCCAGGATCACCGTCTCGGCGCGGCTGCGATCGAACATGGTCGCCAGCCGGTACTGGATGCCGTACTTGCGCTTGAGCAGCGCGAGCCCCCGCTCTACATCGGCGGGCGCGTCCAGCACGCGCGCCTGCGCCGACACCCACTCGCCCTTCGGCTTGCCGCGCATGTCCGAGACGCAGACGGCGACCGCGCCGCTGTTGCGGATGCGCTTCGCCTTGCCCGACGTGCCGGCGGTGTAGACGTAGAGGCACCCGCCATCGGCCGCCACCCACACGGGCGTGTCCACCGCCACGCCGCTCTTGCGGAACGTGCGGAGCGCCAGATACGACGGGTTGCCGATTGTCGCGATGGCCATGCGGTACTCCGAAGGAGGCTGGGGCGGCGTTGTGTCACCCAGTATCAGCCCAGCCGGGCCGCGAAGAGCCGGTCGCCCTTGACGCTGGCCCAGACCAGGCCCGAGGCGCCCGGCAGCGACTTGCCGTCGTTGGCCAGCGCCGCGAGCCACGCCGCCGAGGACGCCGGGTAGCGCGCCGCAAACAGCGCCGCGAGCTCGCGCACGAGCTGTCGATTGCGCCGCGTGGCGCGCACGACGAGCAGGCCCTCGACATGCCAGTCAGGCCCCATCTGGGTGCGCACGCGCTCCACCTTCTCTTCAAGCCCGCGCATGGCGTTGCCGACATCGTCAAGGAGGTCCCACACCTCCGCCACGGCGATCTCGCGCCGCGCCGGGCGGGTGAGCGATACGTCGATGAACCTTGGCCTGCCGCCCTGGGCCGCGACAAGCGCCTCCGGCAGGGGGTCCCAGCCGCCTGGCGCCGCGTATCGGCCAACAAGCTGCTGGTTGCGCAGGTGGACAAGGTCACGCGGCTGCTCCGAGCCCGCCGCCTCCTCCAGGAACGCGGCAAGTTGCAGACCCAGGGCGCGGGCGCAGATTGCCCACGTGTCGATGCCGGCGCTGGCGCCATGGCCGGACTCAAGCCGATGGATGGCGGGCTGCGAAAGACCGACAAGATTGCCGAGCGCCTGCTGACTCAGGCCCGAGCGCTTGCGCTGCTCCCGGAGTCCGCGGCCAAGGCGGACGGCGAGGTATGTCGCCCGCTGGAGCCCCTCGCGGACGATGGTGGTGGATCTGGGTCGCGCTGCACGGGTTCGCATGTGGCGAGGATGACGAGGACCACTTATCCGCCACTTATCTCAGATCCACCGACACGACCCGGCTGATGGCGTGAGGACGCCCGGAAGCGGCGTGACGACGGTGGGCGGGTTCGTCCTGGGCGCGCAGCCCGGTGCCGGTGCTGCGCACGGGGCGCGATGAGC
>CAIXZV010000210.1 GCA_903924005.1 uncultured Chloroflexota bacterium
CGCGGCTCGAACGCCCTGTGACACCAGAGGTGGCACAGGCCGCCGATACCGTTGCGATAAAGACGAAAGGGGGCGCGGATATGGAAGTACAGCAAGCACGGGAGGTTGTCGCAGGAGCCCTGCGCACCGTCAAACCCATCGTGGTGCAGTCAAAGGACGGGCTCGTCCTGACGGCGCTGGAGTGGGCACCTGCAGGCGCACCTGCGAACGCCGGGTACGAGACGGCCAGCGTCGCCGCGAAAGCGGGCGATCTGGAGCTGCGGGAGCAGGGCGGCGGCAACGTCCCGTCCATTGAGGCCGTCACAAAGACCAAGCCGGTGGTGATCTTCGCCGGGGACTCCGTCATCGGCGGCAAGCAGAACCGAATTATCAACGTGACGGTCTGGCTGCCGGCGGCGGCGGTCACGGCCATCCCGGTGTCCTGTCTGGAGATGGGGCGCTGGAACCAGGGCTCCCGCTTTGAGACGTCGCGCAAGGTGGACTACCTGCTGCGCGCGGAGATGAGCCGCCAGATGGCGGATGTCGCCGTGCAGGAGGAGCAGATGGCGCTGCACCAGAGTCCATCCGGGGCACCTGCGCGCCGCTCATTCATGGCAGACCAGGGCGGCGTCTGGAACTCCATCTCGGCAAAGGAAGTGCGGGCTGGCCGGCACTCGCCGTCCTCGGCCTTGCATGACTTGTACGCGGCGGAGTCCATGGACATTGCGGGGTTCGCACGCGCGTTCCCCTGCCCCGCTGGGGCTGCAGGCGTGGCGGTGGGGATCGGCGGGGTCCTTGTGGCCATGGAGCTCTTTGACGCGCCGTCCACGTGTGCGGAGCAGTGGCCGCGGCTTGTGGAGGGTGCGGCGTCTGCGTACGCAGATCACCGCCGGGCAGTGGCTGCTGGCATGGCGGAGCAGCCTCGGCATCGCTACCCGGACGAGGGTGCGATCGGCCGGATGCTGGACCGCGCGGTTGCGGCAACACCCGCCGCCGTCGTGGGCAAGTCCGTGGGCGAAGGTGAGGACCTGCGCCTCAGCGGCCACAAGATCCGCGGCGGAGCGCTCGTCGTGGATGGGCGGCCGGTGCACCTGGAGCTGTTCCGGGTTCCGGCGTAACCACACGCGCCCTCGGCCGGGGGGATCCGGGGGCACATTGGGGGGCCTTGGGGGGAGCGGGCGGTTCGGCGAGAGTCGGATCGCCCGCCACTGCATTTGGCCCGTGCAATCCCGGGCAGCGCGGTAGCCGCGGGTGGCGCAACCTGTGGGGGTGACCAGCCGCCCGCTCCCCCCAGACCTCAGCGTGATCCGTGGCGTCATCGCGGGTGCCCGGGCTGCGGGCCGGAACGCCCTGACAGAACCCGAAGGTCGCGCGGTCCTCGCCGCATGCGGGATCGCCGTGCCGGCCGTCGCGTATGCCGCTGGCCCAGCCGACGTGGACGACGCGCTGCTCGCGCCGCTTCCAGGCGAGTCGGTGATCGTCAAGGCGGTGTCCAGCCGACTGGCGCACAAGACCGAGGCCGGCGCCGTGGCGATCGTCGTCAAGAAGACCGCTGCCGTCCGCGCAGCCGTCGCCACGATGGCCCAGCGGCTCGGCGATCTGGCAGAGGGCTTCTCCATCGCGGAGCTGGTGGCCCACGATCGGGACCCCGGGGGTGAGCTGCTCCTGGCCCTGCGCTGGACCGACGATATGGGTCCGGTGGCCGCCGTCGGCTTGGGCGGCATCTACGCGGAGGCCCTGTCGGCAGATCTGCGGCCCGGACGGGAAATCGCGGTCGCCTCAGCCTCGGCCGCGCTGTCCGCGGGGCTCGCCCGCGCCGGCGGTCTTGGCCAGCACCTTGCGCGGGCCACGGGCGTGAGGCTCGCCACGACACCGTTGCGCGGCAGACCCGCGCGTGTCCCGCTGACCGCCGTGTCGGACGCCGTGCGGCGACTGCTGGCGCTAGCCCCGCTCATCCCCGACGACCTCACGGAACTAGAGATCAACCCGCTCGCTGTAACCGCAGACGGACGGCTTGTCGCGCTGGACATCCTTGTGAACCTTGGCAGCGGCCCGCTCCCCGTTCGGGCGCCGCGGCCCCTGCGCAAGCTCGGCAGGCTCCTGCAGCCCCGCTCCATCGGCATCGTGGGCGTCTCGTCGGGCGACAACCCGGGCCACGCCATCCTGCGCAACGTGCTTGCAGACGGCTTTGACCCGGCGCGCATCACGGTCATCAAGCCCGGCACGACGCAGCTTGACGGCGTGCGCTGCGTACCGGATCTCGCATCGCTCCCCGGCAAGGTTGACCTCATGGTGGTGGCGCTGCCGGCTGCCGCGACACCTGCCTTCCTCGCCGAGACCGTGGAGCGAGACCTCGCTGAGGCGATGATCGTCATCCCGGGCGGTCTGGAGGAAAAGCATGGCGGCGAGGCGCTGACCAGCCGCATGCGGGACGCGCTCGCCGCCAGCCGCGCCACGCCAAGCGGCGGACCCGTGGTGGTGGGCGGCAACTGTCTGGGCGTCCGCAGCAGGCCGGGCGGCTACGACACGCTGTTCATCCCCCGCCACAAGCTTCCCGCCGGGAACCGTCCAGCCCCCATCGCGCTCATCACCGGCAGCGGCGCCTTCGCCATCACGCGCCTCTCACGGCTGGCGCCACTGGATCCCCGATACGTCGTGACCATCGGCAACCAGATGGACGTCACCGCGGGTGACCTGCTGGCCTATCTGGGCGAGGCAGACAAGAAGGTTCGCGTCTTCGGCGTCTACGTGGAGGGGTTTGCGCGCCTCGACGGCCTTCGCTTCCTTGAGGCCGCCGCCAAGATCACCGCCAGCGGCCGCCGGGTTGTGCTCTACCGGGCCGGGAGAACCGCGGCGGGCGCCAGCGCGTCAGCCGGCCACACAGCGGCGATCGCCGGAGACGCAGTGGTGGGCCGAGAGCTGGCACGAGCCGCGGGCGTCACCCTCGCGGAGACGCCGTTTGAGTTTGACGACCTCCTCCGCGTCTTCGCCATGCTTGACGGACGTCCGGCGGCGGGCCGACGTCTGGGCGCCGCCAGCAACGCGGGCTCCGAGTGCGTGACCATCGCCGACCACGCAGGGCCGCTGGAGCTCATCCAGTTCGCGCCGGCAACAACAGCTAGGCTTGCCGCCACCTTTGCAGGCTCCGGCATCGACAGCGTGGCGGACATCCACAACCCGCTGGACCTCACGCCCATCGCCAACGCCGCGATCATGGCCTCCGTGGGCCGAACACTCCTGGAGGCCGACGAGGTGGACGCCGCGATCATCGGGCTCGTGCCCATGACGGACCGGCTTGCGACGCTACCGGCAGCCGATGGCCACGCCGAAGACCTCACCCGAGCAGACGCGGTGGCCGCCGAACTTGGCCGCCTGTGGGCCGCAACCATGAAGCCCTGGGTCTGCGTGGTGGACGCGGGCCCCCTGTACGCACCCTTTGCCAACGCGCTAACCGCACAGGGGATCCCCGTCGTGGCGACGGCGGACGCGGCGACCCGCGTCGTGAGCGCGTGGTGCCAGACGCGCGGGCTTCCGACAAGGACCGCCAAGCGTCAGCCGGCCTGATCCTCGACATCGGCGTGCATCGGGTGCGCCGCCACATGGGCATACACCGCGTCGCGGACTTCCGGGGTGGCCAGATACCCGTCAAACGAGTGGTGGAACTCGGCGAGGTTGCGCACCTCCGTGGCGTGGATGCGCTCCGCTGGGCCGAAGTCCGCGTGCAGGTCATCCAGCGATGAGCCAATCGCCACCACGTCGTGCGTTGAGTGGAAGTTGCGCCAGACCGCGATCCCCGCAGGCATGGCGATGGGGCGCTCTCCCCGGTATGCAACCAGCCGCTCCTGCGCGGGGGCCAAGCCAAGCGCCGTGCCCACCGTGATGAGCACCGCCTGCCGGTTGGCAAACTCCTCCTCGCCCATCACGTCAAACACAATGACTGAGCCCAGGCTGTGGGCCACGATCACCAGGGGCCCAGAGTTCCGCCGCACGGCATCCCGCACCCGATCGCGGATCCCCTCGGCCA
>CAIXZV010000211.1 GCA_903924005.1 uncultured Chloroflexota bacterium
CGCGGTGGGCGCGGTGGGCGCGGCCGATCCCGAGGCCTCGGCCGCCTCGTCTGCCTCCCCGGTGCTCGCGGTTATGCGCCGATTGCCGCTGGACTTCGGCGAGTAGTCCGGAATGTTCACGTAGCGAGCGTTCTGGAACGCCGCCTCGGCCGAACTTCCGGAATGTCACCTGCAGTGAGCGCTACGGTGCCCACCCCGGCCCGGTGAGTCCGGATTGCTCGCCACGCGGGCGTTAACTCGCCGAGCCGCGAATAGCGCCCGCCCCACGAGCATTTCGGAATTTCGCAGACCCGCGCGACTGCCAAGGACCCAGATCTGTGCGGGGGCCGCGGCTCGGGTCCGGGGGCCGCGGCTCGGGTCCGGGTCGGGCGCATCGAGCTCTTCCAGAAGGCTCGCCCGGTGAGCATTCCGGCCAAACGCGGCGCGTCGCTGGGCCGGGCCCTACCCGCCGCGGATCGCGCGCCAGTACAGACGCAGCGTCGGCGGCTGCCCGTACATCAGCACCCCCGCCCGGTACACGCGGATGGCGAGCAGCGTCACGACCGGCACCGTCACCACAAGCAGCAGCATTGACACCGCCACTTCCCACGGCTCCGCGCGCCCCACCGCAATCCGCGACAGCATCACGAACGGGCTCCAGAACGGCACAAACGAGGCAACGCGGATGAACCAGGCCGACCCGCCGGACAACGCCAGCACCGCCGGGAAGTAGCCGGCCACCGCGGGGATAGACAGCGGCAGCGCGATGATCTGCAAGTCCTCGGCCCGCGAGAGCAACGACGCCGCGGCCGCGTACAGCGCCGCATACAGGGCAAATCCAAGGACGAAGTAGACGAGGAACGCGCCCAGCAGCGTGGGCGACAACGCGCTCAGCGACGCCGACGCGCCCGACCCGGGACCCAGCATCGCGTCGCCGATGGCGCCCGACCCGATCAAGGCAATCAGGGCAGGCGCCAGCACGAACAGCACCTGGACGAGGCCCGCGATGCCGATGCCGACGATCTTGCCAATCACAAGGTCCTGGGCGGTGGCTGCGGAGATCAGGAGTTCCATGACGCGGCTTGTCTTCTCGGCAACCACGCCAGACGCCACCCACATCCCGTAAAACACCAGCGTCAGGAACGAGAGCACCACAAGGACGATGCCGACGATGCGGCGCCCGGCGTAGTCGGCAGCATCGACGGCCACCATCGCGCCAGCCCCCGATGCGCCGCCGGTGGACGCGTCCAGAACCTCAAACGCGGGCTGGACAAACGGCGAAATGGTGGAGGGCTGCGACGCGGTCCAGTCCAGGATGCCCACGGCAAACGCGCCAACCTGGAGCAGCTGCGCCCGATCCGTGCCCAGACCGCCGGACGAGTACACGCGGAAATCCAGCCCGTGGGCCGGCGTCCGAACCAGCGAGATGGCCGCGGAGAAGTGCCCGGCGAGGACCTCGTTGCGCGCGGCAACCTCGTCAGTGGCGGTCTGGAAGGTGAACTGGCGGGTTGACCCGCCCGCCTCAAGACGTACGTTGAGGTACTGGTCCAGCGTGCCCGCAGCGTAGGCGGCAAGACCGGGCTCCGCCGACACGACGGCGATCCTTGAGATGGTGGCGCGGTCAAACAGGCGAACACCCAGCGGGATGAGCGCCACCACCACGGCCAGCCCGGCCAGCAGCAGCGTGGAGAAGAGGAAGGCCCGTGAACGGACGCGCTCCACGAGCTCGCGCATTGCAACGAGTCGAATGCCGCGGAAGGCGGCCAAGCGGCTCATGCCACGGCCTCGACATCGGCGGCATCGGGCGCCAAGTGCACTTCTTCATCGGCCGGTCGGCCCACGTGGTCGATGAAGACCTGCTCAAGGGAGGGATCGGCCAGCTCAAAGTGCAGCACGCGTGCGCCGGCGGCAATCGCCGCGGCCAGCACGGCATCGGGCTCGACACCCTCGTCCAGCTCCACCGCGGTCCGGTCCATCCCCGCCTGGATGACGCGCGTCCCCGGGACGTTGGCCAGCCACGGCAGCCGATGATCGCCGGCCACCGAGATGCGCACCTGGCGTCGGCCGGTGGAGCGCCGCACGTCGCGGATGGAGCCGCCCACCACCATGCGCCCGCGATCCACGATGGCCACGGCCTCGCACAGCGCCTCGGCCACCTCCATCTGGTGCGTGGAAAACACCACGGTCCGCCCTCGGTCTCGAAGCTCTAGAAACGCCTCGCGCAGCAGCATCACGTTGACCGGGTCAAGCCCCGTGAAGGGCTCGTCCATGAGGAGCACCGGCGGCTCGTGGAGGACCGCAGCGATGAACTGGATCTTCTGCTGGTTGCCCTTGGACAGCTGCTCAGCCTTGCGCGTGGCCAGATCTTCTGCGCGGAACCGCCGAAGCCAGGCGTTGGCCTCCCGCCGCGCCCGATCCGGCGCCACCCCGTGGAGTTGTGCAAAGAACACGAGTTGGTCCAGGACCTGCATCCGCGGATACAGCCCGCGCTCCTCGGGCAGGTAGCCCCAAGTGGACCTCGGCAGCTCCGTGGAGGGCCGGCCCTCCCAGGTGATCTGCCCGGCATCGGCCTCCAGCACACCCACGGCAATACGCATCGTGGTGGTCTTGCCCGCCCCGTTGGCGCCAAGGAAGCCGAAGACCTGCCCGGGGGCAACCTCAAACGTGAGGTCGTCAAGCGCCTTGACGGCCCCGAAGCGCTTGGAGAGATGGTCGATGACGAGCGACATGCGGCACGAGCATAACGGGAGGGCGGGCACCGGGCGCATCCCCCGCTCGGGGGTAACGTACGCAGCATGCAGGACAACGCGCGGATCACCCCCTTGCGAATCGACGCGAACCGCGGCGCCGGCACGCTCCGTGTCGAGTGGGCCGATGGCCACGAGACCCTCTACGACGCCCTGACGCTGCGCTGGCTCTGCCCGTGCGCGTATTGTCGCGGCGAGGCGGGGATGCCCGGCTGGCTTGACTCCAACCCCACGTTCACCGCGGACCAGACCACGCTGGTGCACATGGCGCTGGTGGGCTCGTACGCGGTCCAGGCGACGTGGGGCGACGGCCACGACTCCGGCTTCCACACCTACATGCTGCTGCGCGACAACTGCCCCTGCGACGTCTGCGAGCGCGATCGCGCGCGACGGGCCGCCGACTCGGGCAATCAGTCCGGCCACATCGTCCACACCGATCACACCGGCCACACCCATGGAGGCGCTCGATGATCATCGCAACTGCACCGTTCATCGCCGGCTACCGCGTCGCCGAGACGAAGGGCCAGGTCTTCGGCCTCGTCGTCCGCAGCCGCGGCGTCGCCGGCAACATGATGGCCAGCCTGCGCTCCATCGCGGGCGGCGAGATCCACGAGTACACGAGCCTGCTTGAGGACACCCGGCGCCAGGCGATTGACCGCATGGTCCAGAACGCCACGATGGTGGGCGCGAACGCTGTCATCTCGATGCGCTTTGACTCGTCCGAGATGGCCACGACGATGACCGAGATCGTCGCCTACGGGACCGCCGTGGTCCTGGTGGCCGACGCTTCCGCCAAGCAGCCCGGCGAGTAACTCCGCCCCCACATGGGCGTTTCTCTGGCGCGGATGCTCCTTGGGGGCGTCGGCCTCCTGCTGATCGTGGCCGGGATTGCCGTCGTGGCGATCCCGGGCCCGGGCGGAGACCGCATTACTGCGCTGTGGCTGTTTGGGTGCGGCGCGGTGCTCCTGGCGGGCGTCATGCTTGAGCGGACCCGGTACCGCTCGCTCAACGCTGAGCGCACCGGCGACGGCCACGGCCCCGGCGGCGGCGAAACCACGCGCCTTGAGGCGCGCTTCCGCCCTACCGAGGAGCGCTTTGTGGACCCCACCACGGGCGTGCCGATGCGTGTCTGGATCGACCCGAAGACCGGCGAGCGGCGGTACGTCCCGGAGGGCTAAGTGAAGTTCCCCGGGGCACCGGGCACGTAGCCCCGGCCGCATGCACGCCATGCTTGGGCGCAGGGGAAGCCTCCGCGAAAGGTGCCGCAAGTCCTTCTAGCGCAAGTTCGGCACGCGTCGCGCACGGTGTCGCGGGGCCCTTCGCCCTAGCCACATGCATGGGGTGAGCACGGGGCCGCCCAAGGGAGGCGTCACGGCTCGTTGGCGGCGTCGGCAGGCATCGGTGTCCGTGGCGATCCCCAGGAGCCAGCCATGCGTTGCATACGCCTGACACCAAGCCGACGCGCGGGTCGCACGTGCGACTCGCATCGGCGCCTCCCCCCAAGAGAAACTCGCCGTCGCAAAGCACGTGCACCCGTCCGGGGTCCTGCAGAAGTGCGGAATCACGGTGGTTCCGGCAATGCGGAACCACTTACGGACAATGGCGCTGGGAGGGAGTCGCGCCATCCCGCTTATCCACATGTCATTCCGCTTCATTCGAACTACCCGGAATCTGCACCTGGAGCACACCTCAATCTCCGCGCTCACGCGCACGAGTGCGTTCACGCGCAAGTGGTACGCTCTGCGCCCCCGACCGGGACCGGGGACTTCGGCGCGCCCCCTCGCCGCTCCGGTCCGAGGGTTGCACGCCGGGGCTGAACGCCGAGAGGATCCATGGCCACCGTCCGACCTTCCGCCGCACCGCGTCTGGGCCGTGGTAGGAAGCGCGCGGCCAAAGACCAGCGCACGCCCATCATCAACCGCGAGCTGGCCTGGATTGACTTCAACGGCCGCGTCCTCTTTGAAGCACGCGACGCCCGCAATCCGCTGCTGGAGCGCGTGAAGTTCCTCGCAATCTTCGCCGCCAACCTTGACGAGTTCTTTCAGATCCGCGTGTCGGGTCTGCGGCGCCAGGTCCAGGCCAGCTCCTCGCCGTACTCCTCGGACGGGATGACCCCGGCGCAGCAGCTTGACGCCATTCGAGACCGGGTCCGCGACCTCGTGAGCGAGCATTCGGCCATCTGGGCGGGCATCCGCACGGAGCTTGCCGCCGAAGGCGTGCAGATCCTGGACTACGACGAGGTTCCCGAGCACCACGCCACGCTCCGGCGCCGCTTCCACGATGAGATCTTCCCCGTGCTCACACCGCTTGCGGTTGACCCGGGGCACCCCTTCCCGTACATCTCCACGCTGAGCCTGTCGATTGCCGTGGGTCTGCGGGACCCTGAGACCGGGGACCAGCGCTTCGCTCGCGTCAAGATCCCTCCCATCCTGCCCCGGCTATTCGCCGTGGAGCGCGGCAAGTTTGTGCTGCTGGACCAGGTCATCGAGGCCAACCTTGATGAGCTCTTCCGCGGCATGGAGATCCTGGAGACGCACCTCTTCCGGGTCACGCGTGACGCCGACATCTTCCTTGAGGAGGACGAGGCGGACGATCTGCTGCTCGCCATCGAGGAAGAGGTCCGCCGGCGCCGCTTTGGCGAGGCGGTCCGCCTTGAGGTTGAGCGGTCCATGCCCGACGTGACGCGGGCCATCCTCGTCAAGGGCATCGGCATCAACGACGAGGACTGCTTCGACGTTGCGGGCATGCTGGACCTGACCGCGCTCTGGCAGTTGGTGGAGCTGGACCGGCCAGACCTCAAGAGCGTTGTCCACATCCCCGCGGTGCCAGCCCACCTACTGCCGCCCGCCGATGACGAGCCCGCCGATGTCTTTGCCGCCATCCGCGCGGGCGACATCCTGCTGCACCACCCGTACGAATCCTTCACGGCGTCCGTGGAGCGGTTTGTCACCCAGGCGGCCATCGACCCCGACGTCCTGACCATCAAGCAGACCCTGTACCGGACATCGGGCGACAGCCCCATCGTCCAGGCGCTGATTGCGGCCGCCGAGCGCGGCAAACAGGTTGTGGTGCTAGTCGAGATCAAGGCCCGCTTCGATGAGGCCAACAACATCGTCTGGGCGCGAAAGCTGGAGCGCGCGGGCGCCCATGTCGTCTACGGCGTCGTGGGTCTGAAGACGCACTCGAAGGTGCTGCTCGTGGTCCGCCGTGAAGGGCATGGCCTGAGGCGCTATGTCCATATCGGCACCGGCAACTACAACAGCAAGACCGCCCGCCAGTACGTGGACCTGGGGCTGCTCACCTGCCGCGAGGAGTTGGGCGCAGACGTCACGGACCTGTTCAACACGCTCACCGGTCTGTCCCGCCAGCGCGTCTTCCGTCGCCTGCTCGTCGCGCCCATCACGCTGCGCAGCCGCTTCATCGAACTGGTGGAGCGCGAGATCGCCTTTGCAAAGGCGGGCCAGGAGACGCGGATCCTGCTCAAGGTCAACTCGCTCGTTGACCAGCAGATCATCGAATCGCTCTACGAAGCCTCGCGGGCAGGGGTGCCTGTGGACCTGATCGTCCGCGGCGCGTGCAGCCTGGTGCCAGGGTTGCCCGGCTGGTCGGAGCGGATCCGCGTCCGCTCCATTGTTGGCGAGTTCTTGGAGCACTCGCGCGTCTTCATGTTCAACAACGGCGGGCGGCCTGAGTGGTACATCGGCTCGGCTGACCTGATGGAGCGCAACCTTGACCGCCGGATTGAAGTGGTGACGCCCGTGGAGGACCACGAGGCGCGGGCACGGCTGGGCCGGATCATGGATGTGATGATGGCCGACGACCGCCGGTCGTGGCAGATGAGCGCCGACGGGCGCTGGCAGAGGACCGAGGTCCTCGAATCGAAAGCAGGCACCGTGGACACCTTCAACGTGCTCAAGGACGACGCCGCGGCCGCGGTGATTGCCCAGGCGGACCCGAAGCGGCCGCAGCTGAACGCCGGGTCGATGGACCCGCGGGCATGACCGCGGACAACTCGGGGGCTGATGACGCCCCGGTTGAGGTGGAGCTGAAGTACCGGATGTCGGCGCCAGCCGTCGGCGACCGCCTGCTTGCGCTCGATGAACTGGCCGGACTTGCCGCCCGCGGGCTCGTGCGCACCCTCGAGATCGAGGATCGCTACATGGACACCCCCGCAGGCGAGCTGGCTGCGGCGGGCTACGTCGCGCGGCTGCGCACGGGCAAGGGCGCCATGGTGCTGACGCTCAAGGGCCTCAAGCGGCTTGACGACGGTGGTGTGGTCCAGCGCCGCGAGGAGCTCGAGGGCCCCGCCGTTGAGGGGCTCACGGCTGCCGCCTGGCCGTCATCACCGGCCCGGGATGCCGTGCTGGTGATCGTGGGTGACGCGCCGCTTGAGGAGGTCCTGCGCATCCGCCAGCTCCGGCGAAAGCGCGACTACGGCGACAACGCAGCGGTGGTTGAGCTCTCGGTGGACAACGTCGAGGTGCTCCGGGCCGGCGTGGTGGTTGAGCGGTTTGCCGAGCTTGAGGTGGAGCTCCGTCGCGGCGACGAAGCCGTGCTGGGGCCGCTGGCAGATCTGCTCGCGGAGTTTGAGGAGCTCATCCCGGCGTCCAGCTCCAAGCTTGAGCGATCGCTTGAGGCGATCCGCCTGGCGCCGGACGAGACGCCGGTTGACGTGACGCCCGCCGTCCCGGCACCGCGGCTGGTCGTGGGCAAGACGCCCGGCGTCAGCACCGACGACCGTCTCGCCGAGGCTGGACGCAAGGTGCTGCGCTTCCACCTCTCCCGGATGCTGTTGCGCGAAGCCGGCACCGTCGAGGGCGTCAATCCTGACGAACTCAAGGCGATGCGCGTTGCGACCCGTCGCCAGCGGGCAGCCTGGCGTGTGTTTGGCTCGGCGTTTGACGAGACCGCCACGGCCAAGCACCGGCGCCGGCTCCGCGCGGTTGCGGCTGATCTCGGTGCCGTGCGCGACCTGGACGTGATGATTGAGAACGTGGAGTCATATCGGGCAGGGCTTGAGCCCGATGAGGGTGGCGCGATGGAACCGCTGCTTGCGGTCTGGCGCGCCAACCACGATGCCGCGCGGGAGATCCTGCTGGGCGAACTGGCGTCACGCCGATACCAGCGCTGGGCGGAGAGCTACGCGGTCTTCGTCGAGACCGAAGGTGCGGGCGTTCGGGCTCCTGGCCCGGTGGAGCCACACCGCGTCCGAGACACCATGCCATCGCGCATCTGGGCGGCGTACGAGACGCTGCGCGGGTATGAGCCTGTCATGCGCTGGGCGGACATCACCACGCTGCACGACCTCCGCATTGCCGCGAAGTGGCTGCGCTACACGCTGGAGTTTGTCCGTGAGGCCATGGGGCCGGAGACGACGGAGCTCATTGAGCACGTCGTGGCGCTGCAGGACCATTTGGGCTGGCTCCACGATGCCGATGTTGCGGCAGGGTTGGCCCGCGCCTTCCTGACGACGCATACCGGGAGCATCGCCGATGGGGAGGCGAGAGCCATTGGCCGGTACCTCGCCGACCGCGAGCACGAGCTTGCCCGTCTGCGCAAGAGCGTGGGCACGACGTGGCAGCCGCTGGTGGCCGAGCCGTTTCGGCTGATGCTGGGGCGCGTCACCGCCTCGCTGTAGCGCCCGGCGCGCCGCGCGCCGTTCACCCGTCCGGCGGGTGAACGGTTCCGTCCCGAGACGTTTCGGCCGTCCCATGCACCGGATGTTCCACGAGAAGCCCTCTCGACGGAACAGACCGTGCGCCAGAGGGGTGGATCGTTTCAGCGTGAGACCGTTCACCCGTCCGGCGGCTCACCGGAACGCGCGACCCCTCATCAGGACCCTCAGTTGCCGCGGGCGAGGCGCCGCAGTCGGTCACGCCAGGCAGGTCCCGCAACCGACACGGCCAAGACCGTCCCCTCACGGATGCCTTCCTCTGAGACCCGCATGGAGTCAGCGCCATACCGGCGGAGGATTTCGTCGGTGATGACGCCACCTGCGGGAAGCAACCGCGCCCGCTCAGGCCGAAGGCCAAAGCGCACAGCGGACTCGGCCGCCGGCTGCTCGAGGATCACCGTCAGCCCAACGGCGATGCCGCGGCGCGAAAGGATTGGCCCGCCAGCCTCCCCCGGCACCAGCTTGAGCAGGTTGGACACCGTGCCGCCCACACCGACAATCTCAACGGGCGTGACGTTGGGTGCATCACGCAGGATCCGCGCCGCAACCGCGCGCACGCCTTCGAGATCAGACCGGGCTGGCGGATCGCCGGTGAGCAGGGCTCGCGTCAGGCGGGCCGAGCCGAGCGCAAGGCCCACGGCGCGCGCTGTGCCAGATCGGTCCACGTCAACAAGCTCGGTGCTGCCGCCGCCGACATCGACAACCAGCATGTCACCGTCGGGCGCCCGGCCCCCGGTAACGCCCAGGAACATGAGGAGACCCTCCTCCTCGTGGTCGACGACGTGCAGCGCAACACCCGTCTGCGCCTCAACCTCGTGGACAAGCGATGCCGCATCCTGCGCACGTCGCAGAGGCTCAGTGCCGATGATGGTCACGGCCTCAGCGCCCAGGGATCGCGCCTTGTCGACGTAGCCCGAGAGCGCGCTCAGCAGCTTGCCGCGCAGTTCATCGCCGATAAACCCATCGGCGGCCACCTTTGCGCCCAGGCCAAGGAACACCGATTCGTCAAGCAGCGGGACAAGATCGTGATCCGCGATTGCCGCGACGAGCAGGTGGACGCTGTTGGCGCCGATGTCGATGGAGGCGCCAATTGGCAGCCCAACAGCGGCGGGCGGCAGGGTCATGGTCGCCACGTCGGGTTCAGGAGCGCTGGCCGCCTCGGCTGCATCGGTCGGCTGGCCTGCGTCGGTCGTCTCGGCGCCCGCTGGCTCCGGGTTGGCCTCGGTGACCGCGTCAGGTGCAGGGGCGTTGTCAATCGTGCCGTCGTCGAGCACCAATTCGTCATCGGCCATGGAGCCCACGTCCGAAGGCTCGGTCCCGCCCGCCGGCGTCGCGTCAGACCCGGCGGCGGGCTGGTCCGTGGCGGCGATGTCGGCCCGGGGCGCCACATCTGTTGCGGGCCACGGCACAGCGAAGGGATCGCCGGTGGCGTCCTCGGCTGCCCCGGCGGTGAGGATCGCGGCCTCGGCAGCCGCGGCCTCGGCAGCTGAAGCCGCGGCGTCCCCATCCTCGTCGGGCTCAGCCTGCCACGGCCGGAAGGCGCTCAGCGGCGCGTCCTCGTCGAACGTCTGGGCTGCGACGGCAGCTTCCGGCTCGGGCCCGGCAATGGCGGCGGCCGGCTCGGGCTCGGCGGCGGGCTCGGCGGCGGGCTCAGTCTCGGGCTCAGTCTCGGGCTCAGTCTCGGGCTCGGTCTCCGGCTCGGACTCCGGCTCCGGTTCAACGGCAACGGGCGCTTCCGGCTCGGGCTGGGCGGCGGCCTGGGGCTCGGGCTCGGCAATGGCGGCAACTTCGGGCTCCCGCTCGGCGGCGGCCGGCTCAGTCTCCGGCTCGGCAACGGGCGCTTCGGGCTCGGGCTCGGC
>CAIXZV010000212.1 GCA_903924005.1 uncultured Chloroflexota bacterium
GGAACTGCGCAGATCAGGCTGGATCCGCCTGGGGCGAGACATCGTGGGCCAGCGGAGCACCGCGGACATCGGGCGCAACCGGTATGGGCCGCCCGGCAGGAGCGCAGAGCTGGAGATCCTCTATGCGGAGGGCGGGCCGCGTGACGCCTGTCTTGCCAAGCCTGCGCTGCTGCACGGGTTGGCAGGTCCCTTCGCGCCACCCGGTCTTGTCGCGCCGTCAGGGTCGGCCGCGCCAAATGCCCCGCCTGGCCCACGACTGCTTGCCGATCCAAAAGGCCCCACCTAGTGATCGATTCCCATGCGCTTGCTCCATCTTCTCTGGCCACATCTCCCCCTGCGCCTAGCAAAGGCGCGCCTCAGCCACTCCGGGTCGTGGCCGTCGGGTCCGGTCGTCCTCGGCGGCCAGCCCTGGACGGACGGGACGGTGGTGGACGCGGACCCGCTCGCCCGGGCGATGGGCGTCCGGCCGGGGATCCCGCTCGCCACGGCGCACCGGCTGGTGCCGGAGGCCACATTCCTCGATCCGGATCCTGACGAGGCGCTAGCCGCGGTTGAGGCCGCCTGCGAGCGGCTGGCCGCGTTCAGTCCGGGGATTGCCGGGTCAAGCGATCTGCGGGATCCGGCGTTTGGCCGGCTCACCGTGCACGTGGACGGGCTGGAGCGCCTCTGGGGTCCAGAGGAACAGATGACGCTCCGCATGGCCGGGGTGCTGACGGGGTTGCTGCCCGGGGCGCCTCGTACCGGGATCGCCAGCTCGTCGTTTGCGGCCCTGGTTGCGGCAGCGTACGCGGCGGAGGGCGGTGCGCCCGTCCTCGTCCCGCCCGGGGGTGACGCCGTGTTTCTTGCGCCGTACCCGGCCCGGCTGCTCACAAGGGACACGGATATCCGCGCACGGCTGGCCCGCTTTGGGCTGCGCCAGATTGGCGCCGTGGCGGTGCTGCCAAGATCCGCCGTGGTGGCGCGGTTTGGCCAGGAGGGCGCGCTGCTCCACGCGAGGGCCAGGGGCGAGGAGACGGAGCGGTTCACGCCGCGCCAGGCACCCGAGCGGATGGCGCTGGGGCTGCCGCTGGACCCGCCGGCTGAGGGGCTGGAGGCGCTGCGCTTCGTCCTCCACCGCCTCGCGGGCGCGCTGGGAGACCAGCTGGCGGCGCGGGGCCGGGCAGCCGGGCTTGCCCGCGTGGAGGTCACCCACGATCTGGCGTTTGCCCGCCGGGGAACGCCCACCAGGTTGCGCATCGAGCAGCGCTTCCCGGAGCCAACGGCGGATCCGGAGGCCATCGAGCGGCTCCTCCTCGCCCGTCTGGAGCAGACGCCCCCATCGGCCGCCGTGTCCCGTCTGGAGCTGGAGCTTGCGCTTGTGGCGCCCGCCAGCGGTCAGCAGCTGCCGCTGTTCACGCCGCAGGCGGCGCGCGGCGCGCGGCTTGACTGGCAGCTGGCGCGGCTGGCAATCACGTTTGGCGAGGATCGCGTCCACCGCGTGGAGCTGGCCGACACGGAGGCGCCGCTGGCCGAAGACCGATGGCGCTGGCGACCGGTGGCGGGCGCGTCGGGGACTTCGGGGGTGTCGGGATGACGCGGCTGCTGCGCGAACACCCGCTGGTGGACGCCGAACTGGACGACGCCGGCGGGCTTGTGGCCATCCGCTGGAACGGCCGGCGGGAGCCTGTGGAGGTCTGCAACCGCTGGCGCGTGGAGGAGTCCTGGTGGCGGGACCCTATTGCCCGTGACTACTTCAAGGTTGTCGGCCGCACGTGGCTGGCCCTGGTCTATCTGGACCGGGTGGCCGGGACGTGGCACCTGGAGCGCCTGTACGACTGACGCGGACGCAGACGCAGACGCAGATGAGCGGGGAATGGCGGCGACCGGTCGAGGCGCGGGAACGAGTTTCGAAATGCGCCGGTCGTGGGCCGGTCCGCGCGGGCGGGCCGGGACGCCGTGCCGGGTCGTCAGCGAATGCCAGGCGACCCGAGCGCGATCGAGGTGACGAGCAGGACCGCCAGCATGCCGATGACCAGTGCGAGCGCACCAAGATCGCGCTGCTGACGAATCTTCACCCGCAGAACTCCCGTCCAGACCAACCGGATCGGCCGGTCGCCGCGTCTGGGACGCCGGGGGTGGCCGATGTGTTGCGCTGTGACGGGCGGTTGCGCTAGCCGCCCAACTTCGAGCAGCCCGAGCCCCAGCGGACCGTGATCATCGTGGATCCGCCGCTCGATCGGATGGTCACCTGCGCCTCGCAGCCCGCAGAGCCCGCGATGGCGTCCACCACTCGTGCGCCATCGGCCGCAGCCGGCTGCAATTCAACGTCGAGGAAGCCGTACGTCGCCAACTGGTCGCGGTACCAGGCGGCCACCTCGGTGACGCCCGTCGGCGCTGACCAGGCCGCGCTCCACGGGCCGCCGGGCACCTGCGCCGCGGGCACAGACGCGGCGGACGGGAAGACCGGGAACGTCGCAGGAACGCTGGGGAGGATTGGCCCCCACGGCGTGGCGATGGAGGCGGAACCCGAGGCGCCCGGCGAACCTGACGCGGGCGCGGTTGAGGGGGTGGGCGCACTGGTCTTCGCCGGTGTCGGGGCAGGCGTCTGGCCGCAGGCAGCCGCGGCAAACACGAGCGAGATGAGGAGGAGCAGGGCAACCGGCAAGCGGCGGATCAGGCGCATGGCGTGATCGTAGCCCGACGGCGTCCCCGGAGCAGAACCGCACTCAACCGGCGGCCTTCACCAGATCCGGCAGCAGGACCAGGATGGCCGCCGCAAACGCCGCGATGGCGATTGCGCGGAGCAGCAGGTCAACGGCGGGGCGGGGGAGGCTCGTGAAGTGGGGGAGAGTGGTCATGGCGGTCCTGTGACGCGCGAATTGCGCCGTTGGTTGCGCGGGCTCCCAGGGTTTCACAGGGTGCACCTGCCGCGCCCGTACAATCGGCCGCGTGAACCCACTTGTGCTGCCCGGCCAGTTCCGCGGCGTCCTGTTTGACATGGACGGCCTGCTCATCGACAGCGAGCCCCTCTGGGCCGACGCCGAAGCCACGCTGCTTGCGCGCCATGGCGCCGCCCTCACCGACGAGGACCGCGATGCCACCCACGGCCGCGCGCTCACCGAGTCCGTTGCCATCTACGCGAAGCGTCTTGGTGCCGACCCCGTTGCTCTCGAGGCGGAGCTGCTCGACCTCATCCGTGAGCGCTACGAGGCCGGTGCACCGCTCCAGCCTGGCGCGCTGGACCTGGTTCGAGCGCTGCAGGGCCGTCTGCCCATCGGCATCGCCTCGAGCACCACAGCCCCGCTGATCGAACTGGTGCTGCGTGGTGTTGGCCTCACCGGTGTGTTTGGGACCATCGCGTCGGGCGCAGACCTTGGGCTGCCCAAGCCGCACCCGGCCGCGTTTCTTGAGGGTTGTCGCGGTCTGGGCACGGCGCCGCACGAGACGGTGGCGTTTGAGGATTCCGCGGTTGGCGTGCGGGCGGCGCGCGCCGCGGGCATGTTCGTTGTTGCCGTGCCGGAGCGCGTGGGGCTGGGCCCCGTGCTCACCGCCGCAGGCGCGGACCTGGTGATCAACTCGCTCGCGGACGTGGTGGTTGCCGGCTGACGCCGACGGTGGTGCCGCCCGTTGGCGCCGGCGTTGAGACGCAATGGCCACGGGGCGGGCCAGCCTTGACCCGTACAATCTGCTGGTGACCGACAAGCCCGCTGAAGCGTTCCTGGTTGAGCCGCGCCCCCTCGACGACGTCACTGCGGAGGCCGCGCGCATCGGGTCTGCTGCGGTCACGGCCGGCCTCCAGTTGCGCCTGATGGGTGGCACCGCCATCTTCCTGACCTCTCCGACGGTCAGGCGCGCGCCCTATGCCCGTCCGTACGGTGACTTTGATCTCGCCGTGGCGAAGCAGGACAGCCGCCGTGCCGCCGCGTTCCTCGAGGCCGCAGGCTATGTGCCCGAGAAGCTGTTCAACGCCCTCCACGGTGCGCAGCGGCTGAACTTTGCGCACCCGGACGGCCGCTGGCCGATCGATGTGGTGGTGGACGAGGTTGCGATGTCCCACCGTATCGACCTGCGCGGGAGGCTGGCGGGCGCAGGTTCCACCCTGACGCTTGCGGACCTGCTGCTGACGAAGCTCCAGATCTGGGAGATCAACCCAAAGGATCTGGGCGACATCGTGTGCCTGCTTGCAGATCACGACATCGCCGACCGCGAGGATCCGGAAACGATCGACCGCAGACGGATCCTGGGCTTGCTGAGCGGGGACTGGGGTCTGTGCCACACGGCGGAGCGCAACCTTCACGGCGTGATCGAGGAGGTTGCGCGGCGCACCCCCGTGGACCCGCCGCGTGATCCGGTCGCGCAGGCGACGGCGCTGCTGACCTCGATTGAGGCTGCGCCCAAGTCGCTTGGCTGGAAGGCCCGGGCACGGGTTGGCGAACGCGCGCGCTGGTACGAGACCCCGGAAGAAGTGCGCCACTAGGCCCGACGGCCAACCGGCGCCCCGCGGCGCGGGATCAGGCGGCTTGGGATCAGGGGGCGAGGACGCCGCGCCGGTCCAGGGCCTCCCGCCAGTAGTCCACCGATGCTGCGAGGTCGTCGAGGACCTCGTCGTCGTGCTGCTCGAAGGCCGGGATCACCTCGAGCAGGAGGGCCGATGAGTCCACGCCACCCTCGCCGAGCGCGTCGATGACCCGATCCGCGTCGATCCTGCCCTCAAGGTTCCGCGCCCTCGTGAACGGCCAGTGGTGATCGCCCGCAGCATCGGACTGCTGGAGCTGGATCATCGGCGCCTGTCGGCCGAGACGGCGCAGCCACGCGTACGGGTCGCGGTCCTCGCCCTCCGAGCCCGGCACGCACATGTGCCCCACGTCGAGGCAGAGGCGGACCGGGACGTGGTCCGCGTCGCCGTCCGTCAGCAGGTCCCGGACCATCGCCATCGTGGACGGCTCGCGCGCCGAGGCCAGGTTCTCAATGACGAGGTACTCGAGCCCCTGGCCGCGCGCAAGACCTGCGAGCGTGTCGAGCGAGGCCTGCAGCGCGGCCCACCGCGTCCGGCGGGCTTCCGCATCCACCCAATCGCCAAACGAAAACGCGCCAACGTGGCCACCGGTGGCCACCGCCCCGGCCTGTGCGGTCCATCCGATGGCCCAGCCAAACCAGGCCTCGGCTGCAAGCCGTGCGGGCTCCTCCGGGTGGAGGAGCAGGTTCTCCGAGTAGGCGGCCAGACCCGTGAACGTCGAATGGAGCTCAAGCCCCTCGCCGGCAATCTGGGTCCGGACCTCAGTTGCGGTGTGGACGCCGCGCACAACCAGGTCAAATGAGTGCTGGACGAGCTGCAAGCCGAGGCGGTCGCGGACAACAGGACCCCAATCCTGAGGCCGCGGCCAGCGCTTGACGGCGAAACAGGTGTTGATCCCCAATCGGAGCTGCACGCTAGTCCTCCTGGCGGTGGACGACGGCCGCAGCGGCCAACGCCCGCCAGGCCGTGAACCCCAACTCGTAGACGCCCGCGAGGAGCGGGTTGGGCGTGATGGGCGCATCCGGGTGAACGCATGCCGCAATCGCGGCGTCGGCGTCCCGGTAGATCCCGGCGCCCATGCCGGCCAGCATCGCGACGCCGGTTACGGCGGCGTCTCCCGGAACGGTTCGGACTGGAATCCCGGTCACGTCGGCCTTGATCCGGTTCCATGCCCCCAGGCGAGTATCGCCGCCAGAGATCCTGAGCTCGGTCACCGGACGGCCCGCGTCACGCAGGAGCGCCAGCTGGTCCCGGATTGCGTATGCGACACCCTCAAGCACCGCGCGGGCAATGACCGCACGGCCGTGTCGCAGCGAGAGGCCGGTCAGCGCGCCGCGCAGCGACGGGTCGGTGCGTTCCCCGCCGCCCAGCACCGGCAGAAAGAGCAGTCCGTCGGCTCCCGGCGGCGCTGCTGCCGCCTCGACGTCGAGGCGCGTGAAATCGGCTCCGCCCGCCTTGCCTCGACGTCCGGCGTAGAGCCGGTCCGCAGCCCACGCAACCGCGGAGCCTGTGGTGTTGATCCCGGTCTCTGTTGTAAAGCCCGTCCCGGCAACGTGGGGGTAGTGGGTGACGGCCAGCACCTGGAGCGGTGCATCCACCACGGCGTTGAGACACGTGGACGAGCCCGCCATCTCGGAGACGGGACCGCCGTCCACCACGCCTGCGCCAAACGCGCACGCCTGGCTGTCGGCGCCGCCGAGGACCACTGGCGTGGAGGCCGGGAGGCCCAGACGCGTTGCGATGGCTGGCCGCAGCGTCCCAACCACCTCGTCGGCCCGGCCAAGACGGGGGAACAGCGACGCGGGCAGCTCGAACGCCTCAAGCAGCTCCGGGTCCCAGCAGCGTCCTCGAAGGTCGTAGACAAGCGTGGCCGCCGCGTGTGAGCCCTCTGTGACGGCCTCGCCGGTGAGCGCCAGCACGACAAGGTCACGGGGCTGCAGGGCGAGTCGAGCGGCGGCGAACCGCTGCGGATCGTGGCGCCGGATCCAGAGCAGCTTGGGCGCCACGTGGAAGGCCGCGGGCAGGTGCCCGGTCCGATCGTGGATGGCGCGGTCGCCCAGACGCGCCCGCACGTCGAGCGCCTCCGCCTCGGCGCGGTTGTCACGGTAGGTCAACCCCGGGCCGAGGGGTCGGCCGCGCCCGTCCACGAGGGCAACCGAGGGGCACTGACCGGTGAGCGAGATGGCGTGCACGCGGCAACCCGGTCCAAGCGCCCGGACGAGGCCGGTCAGCGACGCCAGGGCGGCAGACTGCCACGCCCGCGCCGACTGCTCAGCCCAGAGCGGGCGCGGCGAAGAGGTTGCGTACGGGGTGCGGACCTCAAGGAAGCGGTCCCCCATGAGGTTGAAGGCGGCCGCTCGTGCCCCGGACGTGCCCACATCCACGGCGACCAGAACATCGGGGCGAACCGTCATCCGCGCACCAGCTGATGCGTGGCAACCTTGTCTCGCTCAAGCGTGACAAGCGCTCCGTTGAGCGCTCCCGTGGAGTAGTCGCTGCCGGGGTTGATCACGATTGTCCGTCCGATCCGGCGGATGCCCGCCGATTCGTGGATGTGGCCGTGCAGACCCAGCAGCGGCTGCACCTGCTCGATCGCCTCACGCACTGCCGTGCTTCCGACGGGGCCAAACTTCACCTGGCCCAGCGACTGCTGCACGGTGAGAGACGCGTCCAGCACCGGCGCATCATCGAGGCCGCTGTCCATTGGCGGGACGTGGAGGTTGAAGATGGCCCTCGCCGGCTCGCGCAGCTGGCTGGTCATCTCCGCGATTGATGCTGCCAGTGCCGCCTCGGGCTGCTCTCGATGGCTCTCGAACGGCGTCAGGTTTGAGTAGCCCCAGGACACAAGCTCA